>CAIJXJ010000315.1 GCA_903824575.1 uncultured Methylobacillus sp. | reverse complement strand
GATGAGTGAACCCCACAGCCACGTCACAATGATTCTTTCCTGTATCCACCCCCTGAATGCCACAGGCACATCCTGACGCGCACCTTCTGTTCGCGCTGCTTGCGTCACCTCCTTGAGATTGCCCAAACTGGATTCGATCATTTTCTGATAAATCCACTGGTCAGCTTGCTGGCCGGATAGTTGAACGGCAAACTCGCGCTCTCCCCTCAAGGTCGCCATCAGGTAATCTGTGCTCATGTAGGCCCATGCCGCGAATATCAAACCCAGCGCCAATGCCATCAACCATAGTTTCGTGGTGCTCTCATCCTTGCTGTCTTTCGCCATTAGTTTTGCACTCCAAGAATTGGTAACTTGCCCTTGATAAGCCTGCCACCCGACAGTTTGGCGAGGTAATGCAGCGGAGGCAGATTGCCCAGCATTGCCGCAGGGAACAGCTCCGCTTCCGCTTCCGTCATTGATTCAGCATAGGACGATTGAAATTCATCCTGTACATGCGCATCGACGCCATGCCCATAACGCAGACTGAGCGATTTGTATTTGATTTTCGGCAGGCTGTCCGCGAGGTATTTTTGCGTTTCCGTGTCAATCACGCGCAAGATCAGTTGGTTGTTCAAGTTTGCCATCACCTGTCTGGCCTTGTTTTCATCACCAAGACGAGCCGCAAAGTCAGCCGTCGTTTGTGTTGCAATCGTCACACGAAACAACGCACCGCCCCCTTTGTTCATCAGTTGGATGGCGGGCTGGTTAATTACTTCAGCGGCTTCGTCAATAAACAGATTGACCGGTTTGATTGATTTGATGCCATAGTTGTACCGATCACCGGCCACAGCGGTCAGGTCGGCCAGCATGATTGAACCGATTGCGCTACCCACAGTGCCATCGGCCAAGCTGTCCAAGCCCAGGTACAACACCTGGTCGTTGTTGATGATCTTCGCCATATCCGTTGCGCGCTTATCGTCTGCCAGCTTTAAATCCGGTGACAACATTTCACCCAGAGGCGCAGAGGTCAGCATGGACAAAATCGGGATCAGCGACGCAACCATCTTCTGAAAATGTTCGCGATTATGCTCAAAAGTGGAAATCAGCCCATCCAGATCAGATGATTGCGCCTCATGAATTGCAATCTGCTTGTAAAAATCAATGTAGGCGCTCAGTACATTATCACGGTGCTTTTTGATAAATCCGCCTGACCGAGATTCCCATTCCGTCACATGGTCAATAAAGTGATGACGCAGGGTATTCAGCAGCAAGTTATCCGCGCCGCCCTCGATGTATCGCTTCATGTGAACCAGGTTCGGACTTACGCCCATTGAAACCAGCCCATTCACAATGTCGTTCAAGACCTTCCAGCCAAACGCCGCAAACGGATCCATCCCTGTTTCAGAGGGAATCAACGCACCAACACGGCTGGCCAGTTCTGTCCGACGATTCCAGTTGCGCATCGGATCTAGCGACGTTGATTTCTCAGGATGTGCGGGGTGAAAATAAACAAAGCGTTCGGGTTCCCCTAACGCCTCACATATTTTTTTTGCATTCTCTGCCAGACCATGATCCCCTTTTGGATCGATAATGATAACCGCCTCGCCGCGTATGATCGCCTGGCCAATCAGCAGCTCCATCATCCGGGTCTTACCTACCCGCGTTGTGCCCACCAGTAAGGTATGCCCAACCAGATTCCCTATATCCATGAATCTGTCGGTTTCCGCCTCCAGTCCATGTATCCAGTACGCACCATCCAAATGATGCTCGTTGGTAATCTTGCCTATGGTTTGTGCGACACCTTGAGACAACATGGCGTGCATTTTCTGCGCCTCCATATCCGTCCAGTCAAACCCTTTACCCAGCCAGATTGCATTGTTGCGACTCGCCATCCTGGTTTTCTCTATCAATTCCTTGATGCTGATAAATTCCTTGCCATAGTTGTCGAGTCTCGTAATATCGGTATATCGCTTGTACGCTGCATTGCCTCTGTAGAGCGCCATTGTCGTGCAGACTGACATCGCGATAACACTGAATTTCGCCGGAATGGGAACCGGCATATATTTCGCCGCCACCAAGGTAAGCAAAGATGCACCCACCCACATTCCCGTCATAGCAGCCTCATAGTTGGGACGCCACGGTGATTCCCATTCGTAGGAAATCTTCATTTCTTTGCATCACTATCAAGGCGGTTCAAATGTCCCAACGCCTTGCCAATGAAATATGCTTCGCGACGTAGAACAAATAGTTCAAGTTCGATTTCTCGTACCATGTCCCCCTCCCATGGCTGGGCTTGTTTAAGCAAGGTAGTCATGGTGTAACTGTGTTGGTTTTTGGGTTTGATGATGACCTTCTTTAGCATGCGGCGGGTATTCAATGCTTTCGATCCATACCAGCGTACTTCGTGCCAGGTAGCAGTCATTGTGTTGTCGCGTGTTCTTGCTTTTAAAAACAAGACGCTTTTCCCTTCCCATGTTTTATTTTTGTTCTCGGCCATAACGTAATCGAAATGCTGCTTGCCCAACTGTTCGGCAGCTTCGTAAAGCTCTGCCATTCGTGCGCGTAGCAGGACAATTGCATCAGTAATGACCTGTGTTCCTGAAACCAATTCCATCTTGCCAATCTCCAATTAAATCATT
>CAIJXJ010000314.1 GCA_903824575.1 uncultured Methylobacillus sp. | reverse complement strand
TATCCGTGATCGTAAAGACTTCAGAATGGATTACCAGATTGTGCGTCCAAGCGATGGACAAGTGCGCTGGGTGGCAGCTAATGGCGAGCTTGAGTACGATGGAGAAGGCAACCCAATCCAACTGATCGGGACGATTCAGGACATCACAGAACGTAAAGAATCCGAAATGTTAATCAGAGAGGGTGCTGAAAAATTCAGCAAACTAGCAGAAGCGTCACCCGTTCCTTTGGCACTGATCGATGACCATCAAAATATTATTTATATCAATCATGCATTCAGAAGGACTTTTGGCTATACGTTAAATGATATTCCAACCTTAGAGGCATGGTGGCCGTTAGCTTACTCGGACCCGGCATATAGGCAGTGGGTTATCTCGGAGTGGGCGGAAAGAACCCAAGAGGCTCTTGAAAAAGAAGAAATAGAGGTAGAACAGTTCGAAGTCAAAATCCAATGTAAAGATGGAACGTATCGTACTGTTGTTGTGAACACGTCATTTATGACCCATCAATCGCAAAAAGCACAGCTAGTCATCCTTTATGACATCACCAAACGAAAAGCAGATGCCGATGCTCTAAAAATGCTTTCGGGACATCTACAGTCCGTTCGCGAAGAAGAGAAAGCCAGTATGGCGCGAGAAATCCACGACGAACTAGGAGGCATGCTGTCAGCGCTTAAAATTGATCTTTATTGGTTGGGAAACAAGCTTCCCTACGATGAATCTTCAGCCGAATTGGTTTCCAAAATTGATACGATGTCAGAAATGCTTGATAGTGCGGCTGATGCAACACGTCGTATCATTACTGAGCTTCGCCCCACAATATTGGACGATATGGGTCTCTTGGCAGCCATTGAATGGCAGGCCAGTCAATTCACAAAAAGAACTAAGATCGAATGTGAAGTCAGTTGCATTAATGACATTGGGGAACTGGATAGAGATCGCAGTATCGCCATATTTCGTATCCTGCAGGAAGCGCTTACCAATATTTCTCGACACTCAGGGGCAAGCTTGGTAAAGATCAAGTACACACATGATGAAACGATGGTTTCTTTGCGGGTAACTGACAACGGTCGGGGGCTTATCGAAAAGGAAGAGGATGGTAAATACCATTTCGGACTTTTAGGCATGCATGAGCGTGCCATTTCCTTGAATGGCCAAGTTTCGATTGAAAATAAACCTGCTATCGGCTTGACGATTCTTGCAAAATTTCCGTTGCAGAATTTACACCAGACGGGTGGAGTATGATCCGCATTCTCATCGCTGACGATCATGCCATTGTCAGGCAGGGGCTCATCAGAATCGTGGAGGATAGCGGTGAGATGTTGGTCGTTGCGGAATGCGCTAATGGTATTGATGCTGTTCAGAGCGTGCGAGACATTGAGTGCGACGTGGTTCTTTTAGATATTGCCATGCCAGGAAAAAATGGAATTGAGATCCTGAAGCAAATCAAGGTGGACAACCCAAAATTGCCAGTTTTGATCCTCAGTACCTATCCCGAGGATCAATACGCTGTACGCCTGATCAAGGCCGGCGCCGCAGGTTACGTCACTAAAGATAGCGCGCCAATGCTGATCGTAGAGGCAGTACGCCGAGTGGCAAGTGGAAAAAAATATATCAGTCCGCAAGTTTCAGAGATGCTTGCCAGTGATTTAAATCTGGCAAATGACGAAATCCCACACGCAAGTCTGTCTGATAGGGAATACCAGATTTTCCTGTTATTTGCACAAGCCAAGACTGCAACCGAAGTTGCCGAAAAATTGGCATTGAGTGTAAAAACAATCAGCACTTATCGCAGTCGCATACTTGGCAAAATGCATTTACGCAACAATGCAGAAGTGATGCAATACGCGATTAAACATCATCTAGTAGATTAGTCTAATTAGCTTCCGGTCCATATCAACCGGCATGAATTTTCATGGTCGGCACTACATTCTATTCCCCGGTTCATTCGAGCTCTGTCAGACAAACACTGACAAAATTTTCAGACAAACACCTATATCGGATAGCTGAGTATGAGTTCATTCTTTGTGTTCGATTGAGGTGACTGGGAAAGATTGTCAGGGTCAATGAATCTGTTCATTGTTGAAGATAACCCAATTGTAAGAACTCGATTACAGCTCTTGCTCTCGAGCATGCCGTTGTTAAAGGTGATTGGCTGGGCCGAGGGTGAACAGGACGCGATTACGCAAGTGTTGAATTTGCTTCCGGATATCGTTCTGCTGGATTTAAACCTGAAAAATGGATCTGGAATAAATGTGTTGAAGGCGATCAAGAAAAACCATGCGGCGACAAAAGTCATCGTGCTGACCAACTATTCAGAGGATATTTATTCCATGCTCTGCCTGCGTGCAGGGGCAGATTATTTTTTTGACAAACATTACCAGTTTGAGGCTGTCACAGAGGTTATTAGTCAATTATTGGAAAACGGTGCTGTTGATGTACCTGGACGTGGAGGGGTTGTTCAATGAAGACCATCATACTCGTCGATGATTCCGCGACGATTTTGCTCAGTATGTCCACTATTCTCAGCAAGGCCGGCTATGGCGTAGAAAAAGCCGCCAGCGCCGAGGAAGGCATGACCAAATTCAAGGGGGGTCTCAAGCCTGATCTGTTGATTACGGACCTCAATATGCCCGGCATGAACGGCATCGAATTCATCAAGGAAGTGCGGAAACTCCCCACCCACAAGTTCATGCCCATCCTGTTTCTGACCACCGAATCGATGCAGTCCAAGCGTGATGAAGCCAAGGCCGCCGGTGCATCCGGCTGGTTGGTGAAACCAGTCAATGCGGAACATTTGCTTGGCGCTATCAAGATGGTCGTCAAGTGAACGAAAATTATTTAGACCTCTCGGTTCACCATTCTCGCCAACTTTGGATTGGGGGTTGCTCAGTCATTTCCTCCGGGCTTGGCGTGTATTTTGCTCACCCATTCCTCCATTATCTGCTGCATCAATATCTCGGGTCGTCGGATAAGCTTGTTGATACCTGTGGAACTTTACTGATCGTATTTGTTACTTTGCTGATTTACATATTGATATCCAAGGCACTTTATCGCGATGTGTCTTTTGGTCTGACGACTGTCAGCAAGCAGTTGGATCAGCAACTTTCCGAAAGAGAGCAGGTTTTAGTACGCGCAGCCAGTGATCTTGACGAGTTGCCGACATTAACCTCACTGCTTAAAGGTCAGTTGAGCTCAATTTGCCAAGAGACGGAAGCTTCAGCATTCGGTATTGTTGAACGCCTGCAAGGCATTGATGGAGTCATTACTGAATTGCTAGGCATTGTGACTGCTGCGGCCGCTGAATCTGAAGCAATGGCATCCTCTGGCGAAAAAAACATCCACTCCAACCTGTCCTTGGTGGAGAACCTTAACCAGTATATTCAGGATCGAATTGCTGAAGCCGAAACCGACCGTGCACGCATCATGAACGTGGTCAATCAGGCTAATTCACTTTCTAACTTGGTTGAGCTGATTCGCGAAATTTCCAAGCAGACCAATCTGCTGGCACTCAATGCGGCGATCGAGGCTGCACGTGCCGGTGAAGCCGGGCGTGGTTTCGCCGTGGTGGCGGATGAGGTACGAAAATTGTCCGGCGAAACCGATCAGGTAATTACCAAGATTCAGAATGGCATCGTTGACGTTGCGAAATCTATTGAGCAGCAGTTTGAGGACAAGCTGCAGCATTCAAATATTGCTCAGCAGCGGGAAGTGCTGGAGTCTTTTTCCGGCCATCTTGCGGCGATGGGCAGCAGTTTCCAGCAACTCATACATCGGGACAAAGAGACGGTCGCAAGACTGCAACACAGTAGTACGACTTTGTCGAACATGTTTATGGATGTGTTGGCGAGCATACAGTTTCAGGATGTCACCCGGCAACAGATCGAACTGGTCCAAGGAGCGCTCGATCGTATTAACGAGCACATGGCGCAACTGGTCGATATGTTGCGCTCCGGGGACATAAAGAAGGCTGGTTCTATCCAGCAGCGCATTGACCAGATTTCACAAGGCTACGTGATGGACAAGCAGCGCGATGTGCATAGCAACGCGGTGGGTGGCCATAGCGC
>CAIJXJ010000313.1 GCA_903824575.1 uncultured Methylobacillus sp. | reverse complement strand
GTGAAAAATACACCTAAGGTGACCGGTTTTCTGGGTGGATCTGCGATGAAGCCGACGCCGATCAGCGAAAAAGAAGTCAAGTTGATCATGCAGCAGATGCAGGCCGGCGTTGAAAAGCCCAGACCCAAGGTGTTGTTTGAGGTGGGTGAAGCGGTGCGTGTCAAGGAAGGTCCTTTCACAGACTTTAATGGCATCGTTGAAGATGTGAATTATGACAAGAACAAAATACGCGTGGCAGTGACCATCTTTGGTCGCTCGACACCCGTGGAACTGGATTTCGGTCAGGTAGAAAAGGGCTGAAGAGGGAGTAATGCGATTGGGGAACGCAGCCTGCAGCTGATGCAGATGCAGTTTCCCATTCTGTATTTCTCAAGCAGGGGAGAAACGAAGTGTTTCGTTAAAACCCGTATAAAAGGAGTAAAAAATGGCAAAGAAAATTGTCGGTTATATAAAGTTGCAAGTGCCTGCAGGCAAAGCAAACCCAAGTCCACCAATCGGACCCGCACTGGGTCAGCGCGGTTTGAATATCATGCAATTTTGCAAGGCATTCAATGCAGCGACTCAGGGTATGGAACCCGGTCTGCCGATTCCGGTGGTGATCACCGCCTTCGCGGACAAGAGCTTCACCTTCATCATGAAGACCCCGCCTGCTACCATTCTGATCAAGAAGGCTGCAGGAATCCAGAAGGGCAGCAAAACACCGCATACCGACAAGGTAGGCAGGCTGACCAGGAAGCAAGCGGAAGAAATCGCAACAACCAAAATGCCTGATCTGACGGCTGCCGACATGGACGCCGCAGTGCGCACCATAGCGGGTAGCGCGCGCAGCATGGGTATCATCGTGGAGGGCGTATAACATGTCCAAACGCTACAAAGCACTTGCCGCCAAGATTGATCGCAACAAACTGTATAACGTGAATGATGCGCTGAATCTGGCCAAGGAAACTGCAGTCGCCAAGTTTGATGAATCCATCGACGTCGCAGTAAACCTGGGCGTGGATGCACGCAAATCGGATCAGATCGTACGCGGTTCGGTCGTGTTGCCCAAGGGCACCGGCAAAACCGTACGTGTCGCGGTATTCGCACAGGGCGCAAAGGCAGCTGATGCACTGGCAGCTGGCGCCGATATCGTCGGCTTCGAAGATCTGGCCGAATCCATCAAGGGTGGTAACCTGAATTTTGACGTGCTGATAGCCAGTCCGGATGCGATGCGTCTGGTCGGCCAGTTGGGTCAGATTCTGGGTCCACGCGGCTTGATGCCTAACCCAAAGGTAGGCACGGTGTCTGCAGATGTGGCGGGTGCAGTCAGAAACGCGAAAGCGGGTCAGGTGCAATATCGTACCGACAAGAACGGCATTATTCAATGCACTATCGGTCGTGCCTCTTTTGATCCTGAAGCCTTGAAAATTAACCTGCTGGCGCTGATCGAAGCGCTGAACAAGGCCAAGCCAGTTACCTCCAAGGGCGTATATCTGAAGAAGATCTCAGTATCTTGCACCATGGGCGTAGGTATCCGCGTTGATCAGAGCAGTCTGACGGCCTGATAAAAAATCAGCGGCTGGAGGCAACTCCAGTCGCATAAGTTCTTTGTACTGCTGGCACTGTCAGCATCAAAGACCGGTGGTGCCGCAAGGCATAATGTTCATCAGATAGTCGTAGAGAATAGAGGTTTTTCTGACCTCTGTCCTCTGTCCTCTGTCCTCTGACTCCCCCGTAGATGGTGTGCCCGCGAGTCGAAATGGCTCAAGGTCGCGGTTTTAACCGAGGGAGTGCGTTTCGCATTCCGGAATAATGGAGGAAGACTTGAGTCTCAATCTGCAAGAAAAACAGGCAGTAGTCGCAGAAGTCAGTGCACAGGTTGCAAAGGCTCAGACGATCGTTTTGGCAGAGTATCGTGGCATCAAAGTCGGTGACATTACCATTTTGCGTGCAAATGCGCGTAAAGCGGGAGTGTATTTCCACGTGTTGAAAAACACGTTGGCGAGCCGTGCGGTGCAAGGTACTCCGTTTGAATCTTTGGCTGCCCAGATGGTCGGCCCTTTGGTTTATAGCATCAGCGCAGACGCTGTTGCTGCAGCCAAGGTGGTTCAGGAATTTGCCAGGACCAACGACAAACTGGTAATAAAGGCGGGATCTTTCAATGGCAGGCTATTGGATGTGGCGGGTGTCAATGCGCTGGCTTCAATACCATCCAGAGAAGTGCTGCTGGCGCAAGTGTGTGGCTTGCTGCAATCTCCAGTCTCTGGTTTGGCACGCGTACTGAGCGCGATCGCCGAGCAAAAACAACCTGCTTTAGAAGCTGCTGTAGCCGATTAATTTATTAAATTTTAGGGAAATATTATGTCATTCGATAAAGACGCATTTCTGGCCGCTCTGGACAGCATGTCCGTGATGGAGCTCAATGAGCTGGTTAAGGCAATTGAAGTCAAGTTTGGTGTATCAGCCGCTGCGATGTCGGCACCTGCTGCAGGCGGTGCTGTTGCAGCTGCTGCAGTTGAACAGACTGAATTCACCGTGATGCTGAAGGCAGCCGGCGAAAACAAGGTAAACACGATCAAGGTCGTGCGCACCATTACCGGTCTGGGCCTGAAGGAAGCCAAGGATCTGGTTGATGGCGCACCTAAGGCTGTCAAGGAAGGCGTATCCAAGGCTGATGCTGATGCAGTGCTGAAGCAATTGCTGGATGCAGGCGCATCTGCTGAAATCAAGTAAGATTGCTCGTTGCAAGAGGCTGGCGGTTATCCGTCGGCCTTTTGTTGTTTGTTCAAGAAGTCAGCGGTCAGAAAATCCTTGCAGTCACAGTGCTAGCAATCTGTATGTGTTTTAAGACCCCTGTCTTTTTGGTTAGGTTAGGTTAACCGAACTGAATGGATTTACGCAAGTGTATGCCGAGAGGCAAAAATTTGCAAAATTTGTTTTCCTAGAATGTGGAGATTATATGAGCTACTCTTTTACTGAAAAAAAACGCATACGTAAAAGTTTTGCCAAACGAGTCGGCGCCTTGCAGATTCCCTTTTTGTTGTCTACCCAATTGGAATCGTTTGCCGCATTTCTGCAGGAAAATACGCCAATTGACCAACGGAAAAATGACGGCCTGCAGGCCGCTTTCAACGGAATATTTCCAATTGAAAGCCATTCCAAGAATGCGAAGCTGGATTTTGTCAGCTATATGCTGGGCAAGCCGCCGTTCGATGTCAAGGAATGCCAGCAGCGCGGCCTGACTTATGCATCCCCTCTCAGAGCGCGCGTGCGTCTGACTATCATGGACAAGGAAGCCTCCAAGCCCACGATCAAGGAAGTGAAAGAGCAGGAAGTGTATATGGGCGAAATGCCGCTGATGACCACGACTGGTTCTTTCGTGATTAATGGCACAGAACGCGTCATCGTGTCGCAGTTGCATCGTTCCCCTGGCGTGTTCTTCGAACATGATCGCGGCAAAACCCACTCTTCAGGCAAGCTGCTGTTCTCTGCACGTATCATTCCTTATCGCGGCTCGTGGCTGGATTTTGAATTCGATGCGAAGGATTATGTGTATTTCCGTATTGACAGGCGTCGCAAGATGCCG
>CAIJXJ010000312.1 GCA_903824575.1 uncultured Methylobacillus sp. | reverse complement strand
CTCAAATGTACATTTTATTTACTCTTCTATGCCGATTTGGTTTCAGCGAAATCAGTCTCAGACCAAGATACGACCGATCTGGGGCTCCCAAAACATCAAGGCCGTGTGATCCTGGTGGACGACAAAAGGCTGGCCGAAAAACCGACAAACAACGAATTGCAAAAGCCTTTGGGGAAACCTTAGCTCCTGAACAGCCTGGGATGAGTTCCGAATGGATTGATAAAATATTGACTGCAGATGGCGCGATCAAAAATCCCAAACCTAAAATGCCGGCTCGTTGCACTCTAATTATCAACAGTGTCTTTGTTAAAAAATTTCGTCAGGAGAAAGATGGGAAATTAACTAATATCGATCCTGAGCAAGGCGAATATCCAAACAAGCGTCAAATCAAACATGTACTAACGCGGCATTATCCAAAGCTTGATCGCTTGCTGCACCAGACCACCAAAAGTCATTTTGAAAAAAATCTTCGAGGGCTTACGGGTAAAAATTGGGAAGGAGTGGCCGGTCCTGGTCACACTTGGGCAATTGACTCAACCATAGGTGACATCTACCTTCGTTCATCGGTCAATCGTGCTTGGATTGTCGGCCGCCCTATCGTTTATGTCATTGTAGATGTCTGGTCAACAGCAATAATAGGTTTCTACGTTTGCCTTGCGGGCCCGTCATGGGATATGGCAAAAATTAGCCTTTTCTGTGCAGTGGCAGGCGTCAACTATCATGGCCGGTCGGCGTCAATTATCTTGGCCGGTGAAGCGAGATCAATTTAATCCTTTTTGCCCTTGGGTTGCTGTGGTGCTGGAACGGTACCCGATGCGGCGGCGCGACGTCGATAGCTCTCAACATTCAACTCAATGATGGTCGAGTGATGCACGAGCCGATCCACGGCAGCGAGCGTCATGGCAGCATCTGGAAACACTTGATCCCAACCAGAGAATGGCTGGTTCGCTGTCAGCGCCAGACTCTTTCTTTCATAGCGTGCCGCGATCAGCTCAAACAGCACAGAGGTTTCCGCCTGGTCTCGCCTGACGTAACTCAGATCGTCCAATATGAGCAGATCAAATCGATCCAGCTTGGTTATCTCAGCCGGCAATCGCATCTCACGTCGCGCCAGTTGCAGGCGTTGCACCAGGTCGCTGGTCCGTGTGAAATAGACCCGATAACCACGGTCGATCAGACCATTACCAATGGCGCACACGAGATGGCTCTTGCCGACACCGGGCGGCCCGAACAACAGCAGGTTGGCACCTTGGTCAATCCAACCATCGCCTTCAACAAGCGCGGCGACATGAGCCTTCGAGACGCTCGGCACGGCCGTGAAGTCGAAGTTCGACAGCAGCTTGCCGGGCAGTATCTGAGACTCCATGCGGTGCCGCTCCAGCCGGCGGGTTTCCCGTTCAGCCAGTTCGTGCTCCATGACGGCGGCCAGAAAGCGCTCAGCCGGCCAGCCTTCTTTGTTCGACTGTTCCGCCAAACCAGCCCACAACCGTTTGACGGTCGGCAACCTCAACTCGTTGAGGATCAGCGGCAGACGCGCCGCGATGGCGTTCACGCAGCCTCCAGCAGTTGGTCATAGCTGGCCAGTTCGGGCAGGATCACGCTCACCGACGGGCAGAGTGCTGGGCGCGGCGCCAGTTCCTGTTGCAGCCGGTCCAGATCCGGAAACGCTTTGGATGCCAGCAGCAGAGATAAGCGTTGTGCCAGTTCTGCCTCGCAACCGCCGTTGCCGGCCAAGTCCAGCAAACCCACCATGAGTCGACAGGCGCTGGCTTCAGGCAATTGCTCCTTGAGATGCGCCCACATCAGCCGGTATTCACTGCGTGGAAACAGCGCATCGCCGAACACGGAGCGCATCAGCGCCCCGGGCTTACGCTTGAGCGCCGGCAGCACGTGACGGTAATTGATGACCCGACCACGCCCGGTCACCGGGTCGATCTGGCCACGAATCAAGTCCAGCACGCAAACATCACCCAGCCAGCATTCCAGCCGTTCGCTGTACACCCGCACCTTCAGGAGGTGCCCGACCAGCCGTGATGGGGCGGTATAGAGCACCTTCTTTACAGTGAGCGTGCTGAACTTGGTGACGCGCGCATCGACTTCTTCGTAATCACTGCTGCGTCGCACCGGCAATGCCTGCAACAGGCTGCGCTCCTCATTGAACTTGCGCGCCACCCGCGCATTAAGGCGGCCAAACACCTCCGCCACGAAGCGACGGTAGGCATCCAGATCAGCAAAGTCACGACTGCCCCGTAATAACAGCGCCTGTTCAAGGGTGCGCTTGAGCGTGCCCTGCCGCGCCTCTATCGATCCATTCTCATGGCTCACACCCAAGTTGTTGCGGCTCGGCCGCATCCCGTAATGCACACACAGGGCCTGGTAACGACTGGTCAGCGCGTCATGCTCGGACTTGTTCTTGTAGGCCGCTGACAGGCTGTCCGTGCGATGCTCTTCCGGGACGCCGCCCATCATCCATGCGGCATTCTGCAGTCCGGAGGATAGCGCGGTGAAACTCTCACCGCCAAGCACTACTTCGACGTAACGCCAACCCGAGTAGGCCAGTGCAAACTGGTAGAGCAGATGCAGCAGGGTCGCCCCGGCAATCGTGACCTTCAAAACCGCCGCGTGTGTGAAATCAGACAGCCCCAGGCGGCCGGGTGGGTGTACTTGGGCGAAGAATACCTCGCGCTCGCCGCCATAACTGGCGTTCCAACTACGTACCCGACGTTGCAGCGTACGCAGTAGCGCGGCATCGTACTGCCCTGGGTGACGCCGTTGTATTTCCTCCAGCAGTGTCGTGGCCGTAAGGCTTGGCGCCGCCTCCAACATTGGCACGATCTCACTCTGCCAAACCATTTCAAAAGGGTCAGTTCGGGTGCGCCATGCACGTGCTTCTCGTTGCGACGGCAGAGCGTCCGATCCATCAATTCGGCGAGCAGTACGAACACTGATGCCGGACTTGGCGGCGGATATTTCCTGACCGTGCTTCGTTCTGTGTTTCTTGTAAATTCCCACTTGGTGATCTCCAATGCGTTTGCCGGCCACTCGTCGCCTCCTTCAGCTTCACGCTGCAAGAGACCACTTTAAACCTCGCTTCCGCACCCGGCCGGTTTAGGAAAAAACCGGCCAAGATAGTTGTCGTCCACCGGCCAAGATAATTGTCGCTCACCACTCACGAAACAATTCGCACCCTATGTCAGCAATGATGCGACTTGTGCAACCCATTATGCGCATTATTTTGGCCACGCTGAATTGCTTGCGATGAGGAGTGCGGAGCCAACGATTGATGCCTTGCTAAAGCTCTTTAGCGCATAAACCTGAGATTAAAT
>CAIJXJ010000311.1 GCA_903824575.1 uncultured Methylobacillus sp. | reverse complement strand
GTTCATAGGCGACGATATTCTTGTGAATATCAAGAATTGGCTGACGCCCGAGAAAAATGTCTTTTTGCATCTTGTTTGCATCCGGTCAGGGAGTCGCATTAATCGAAAATTCTAATGATTTGCTCTCAATAACAACTGAAGAATCGATAACTTCAGCTTGAATGTAAGTTAAGAACTACGGTGAGAATGATACTGGAAAATAAGGGCACATGACTCGCATAAAACATCTGTCTTAGCTGGGTCGATAGGGGTTGCCGAATTTTAGCCCAGGTCGCTTTTCAATATTCTGACATCAATAGCTGACAATGTCGGCAATCTGGCACTTTATTCCGCAGCAATGTCAGGCTGGTTCCAGGACGGTCCAGCAATGGCGTGCTTCAGGCTGCACTGGATGCCAGTTTTTGCCACTACCATGCGTAAATAATTTACAGATTAAATGCGTTAGACCGCGTGGCCGAATGGTGGGACAATGCCAACCTGAATGAGAGACACGGAATATTTTACGGGCAGCTTTACTGGGTAATAAAAAACCGCACCAGCTAGAGTAAGCAATGGTGCGGCTTCTGTGGTGTTTGATGGTGCCCGGGAGAGGACTCGAACCTCCACATCCTAAGACACATGGACCTGAACCATGCGCGTCTACCAATTCCGCCACCCGGGCTTCAAACAAGCGGGCATTTTAAAGGAAAGACTGATTTTGTCAACGAAAAAACTACACCGTGGCAAAGATCCTCACGCCGAACGTGAGGCTGCCAATTATGAAAATCCTCTACCCAGCCGGGAATATATCCTTGAGATCATGGAACAGGAGGGCGCTCCGATTGATGAGGATAAATTATGCAAACTGCTAAAGGTGCACAAGGCTGAGCGCGAGATATTCGGTCGCCGCCTGGCTGCCATGGAGCGCGATGGGCAAATATTGAGGAATCGCAAGGATGCGTTGTGCCTTGCGGAAAAGCTCAATCTGATTCCGGGCCGTGTGCAGGGGCATGGCGATGGTTTCGGCTTTCTGATTCCGGACGCCGGGGGCGAGGATCTATTCCTGTCGCCTAAGGAAATGGCCAAGGTGCTGCATGGCGACCGCGTGATGGTGCGCCCGGCCGGCGTGGACCGGCGTGGTCGTCCTGAAGGCAAGATCGTCGAGGTACTGGAACGTGCCACCAACAAGTTGGTCGGGCGTCTGGTTCGTGAGCGTGGCGTGGTTGTTGTGGTGCCGGAAGACCGGCGCATTAATCAGGACATCCTGATCGAACCGGGCAAGGACAAGGGCGCCCAGGCCGGCCAGGTGGTGATGATAGAGATGATCCAGCAGCCCTCCGCCCACGCCCAGCCGATCGGCAAGGTGATCGAGATTCTGGGCAATTATGCCGATCCTGGCATGGAAATAGAGATTGCGTTGCGCAAGCACAATCTGCCCTACGATTTCCAGAAGGCGGCCATCAAGCAGGCGGAGGCTTACCCTAAGCTGGTGCAAAAGAAAGACTGGGAAGGGCGCATCGACCTGCGTGAACTGCCGCTCGTGACCATTGATGGCGAAACGGCGCGCGACTTCGATGATGCCGTATTTTGCGAGCCCTTAGCCGTTTCCGGTGGTGACAAAAAGTCAGCCAAGGGCTGGCGTCTGGTGGTGGCCATCGCCGACGTCAGTTTCTATGTGAAGCCGGGCGAGGCGCTGGACCAGGACGCATTTGATCGCGGCAACTCGGTCTATTTCCCCCGGCGCGTCATTCCCATGCTGCCGGAGGCATTGTCCAATGGCCTGTGTTCCTTGAATCCCGATGTTGAGCGCCTGTGCATGGTGTGCGACATGCAGATTGATCAGCATGGCCGCATCAAACACTATCATTTCTATCCATCGGTGATGCGCTCCAAAGCGCGCATGACGTACACCAAAGTGCACGACATGATCCAGAATCCGACCGGTGAGACGGCAAAGGAATACGCCTGGCTGATGCCGCAGGTGCAGAATCTCAATGCTTTGTTCCATGTGTTGTTGAAGGCGCGCACCGAACGAGGCGCCATCGAGTTTGAGACCATCGAAACCTTGATGATGTTCAACGATAACGGCAAGATCGACCGTATCGTGCCGTCCGCCCGCAATGACGCGCATCGCATCATCGAGGAGTGCATGCTGTCGGCTAATGTGTGTGCCTCGGATTACCTGAAGGAACACGGTCATGCGGCTTTGTTCCGCATCCATGAAGGCCCGACTCCCGAAAAACTGGAAAAGCTACGTGGTTTCATGGCCGAGTTCGGCTTTGCGCTTGGCGGCGGTGATACGCCCCATGCCAAGGACTATGGCCGCCTGCTGGCTCTGATCAAGGGGCGCCCCGATGAGCAATTGCTGCAGACCGTGCTGCTGCGTTCCATGCAACAGGCCGTGTACAGCCCGGACAATATCGGCCATTTCGGTCTGGCCTATGAGTCCTATACCCATTTCACCTCGCCGATACGGCGCTATCCTGACTTGTTGATCCATCGCGCGATCAAGGCGGTGCTGGTCGGCAAGAAATACAAGCCGGCGTTTGCCAAGTTGGAAGGTGGCGGTGACTGGGCGTCTCTTGGCATGCATTGTTCGATGACCGAACGCCGGGCCGATGACGCCACGCGTGATGTTGAAACCTGGCTCAAGTGCTTCTACATGCAGGACAAGGTGGGTGAATGCTTCGATGGTACCGTGGCTGGCGTGACCAGTTTTGGCCTGTTCGTGGCATTGGACGGTGTGTACGTGGAAGGCCTGCTGCATGTCACGGAACTCGGCAACGATTACTTCAACTTTGACAAGATGCGTCACGAGATGGTGGGTGAGAGAAGTGGCGTACGCTATCGCCTCGGTGATCGTCTGCGCATCAAGGTGGCCAGGGTGGACATGGAAACCAGCAAGATTGATTTCGTGCTGGAACAGCCGGTCGAGACTGCCCCTGAAAAAACTGTATCGCCTAAGAGCAAGAAGGGTAGCAGACGGAAATGAGTGTGACTCGTGTCGTTTTTGGTTTTCACGCGGTATTGAGCCGTATCCGTCAGAATCCGGCCAGCGTGCAGGAAATCTGTGTCGACAAGACGCGCAAGGACGCGCGCATGCAGGATCTGCTGTTGGTGGCGGAAAAGAAGGGTGTACGCGTGATGCAGATGGACAAGGAGCGCATCGATGGCCTCGCCGCTCACGGCCGTCATCAGGGTGTGCTGGCGCGGGTAGAGGATACGCCGCTACCCTACATGGACATCCATGACATCCTGGAATCGGACCTGGCGGAACCGCCGTTTCTGCTGGTGCTGGACGGGGTGGAAGATCCGCACAACCTTGGCGCCAGCCTGCGCGTGGCTGATGCCATGGGCGTTCATGCAGTGATTGCCCCTAAGGACCGCGCGGTTGGCATCAATGCCACCGTGCGTAAGGTGGCCTGTGGTGCGGCAGAAACTGTGCCGTTCATTGCGGTGACCAATCTGGCCCGCACCTTGCGAGAACTGAAAGAGGCCGGCGTCTGGCTGGTTGGAGCGGTGGCGGAAGCGGAAGCCGACCTGTTCTCAGCCAAGTTCGACGGTCCCATCGCGCTGGTGCTGGGGGCCGAGGGCACGGGCTTGCGTCGATTGACCATGGAGGCCTGCGATCAACTGGTCAGCATTCCCATGTTTGGCACGGTGGAGAGCCTGAACGTGTCGGTTGCCAGCGGCATATGTCTGTATGAGGCCAGACGCCAGCGTCACGCGGCGCGCACCGTAGCGTAGGGCGCAATAACCGAAGGGCATTGCGCCGAATGGATATGGCCCACGACGTTATTGGCTTAGCGTCGCGTCCTCGATCAGCACCTTGTAGGCATATCCCGCACCAAAATCCTTGTCGGTGTGGACCGTACCTTTTGCCGTAATGATGTCCCCGACATTCGCCTGACCGAGGGTAGTCACCAACAGATCATTAGTCTGGGCGCTGGCAGAGCCTGATCCATCGTGCAGATGGACCCAGTTTTTGCCCATGATGCCCGGATTGTATTTCACCACTTTGCCCCGAACCAGAACGGGCTGGTCTTTCAGTTCGCCAGCTTTGGCAATGATTTCTGCCACGGTGTGTGCGTTTGGTCCGCTGGCCTTGGGCACTTTGACTTCACCGATGTCGGGGGCCTTGGCCACGCCGGCATGGGGCGAACTGGCGCCTGTATTGCCAAGGGTGCCAAAAATGATAGTCTTGAAAGTCTGCTTCAGCGAGTGGCTCTCGAAATTGTTCATGACCATCGCATTGTTGATGGTCACTTCGCTACCCTTCACGACGGCGCTCTTGTTCACGGCCGCCCAGGTTTCACCATCCCGCGTTTTGAGACGCAGATAGGTGTAGCTTTCGACGTCCTTGACCTCCAGCACCTCGCCTTTGACAGAATTGGTGTTCGGCGTAGCGGTGGTGGGAGTGGTATCGGCCGCCCAGGTGAGAATGGCAGAAAACAGCAGGCACAGCGTCAACAAAGCTTTCATTGTCTGGATATCCATTTAAGTTTGAGTTTCAAGCTTAACAGCAAGCTGCAGTTCACGGCAAATCAGTCTGCGAGTCGAACGATCTGTCCAGTGGCTGCCGATTGCAAGCTGGCATTGATTGCTCTGCAATTGGACCTGGCGTCGTCCAGCGACAACAGGGATGGCTTACCCGTCAAAGCCGCCGCGCTGAACCCCTCGATTTCAAGGCGGAAGTGATTGGACGGCAGCAGTTGCTCGGTGCCCCGGCGTCCGTCATCGAGGGACCATGAAATGACCGGTACATCGCCTGGCAACTGCCATACGGTGTGGCACTTGATCGCTCCCTTGTCGCCGGTAATCTCATATTCAGAACGTCTGGCGCACTCGAAGCTGATGTCGAAATGACCGCGTTTGCCGTCGCCGAAATCGAGGATGCCGCTGGTTGCAATGTCGGCCCCGGTGTCGGCATATCTGGCCATGGCCATAACGCTGATGGGCTCCATTCCAAGGCTGTGGCGCAAGGTGTGGATGGCATAGGGGCCGATGTCCCACATGGCGCCGCCGCCCTGAGTCGTATCTTGCGCCAGCCGGTACATGCGTGCGGGGCGCATCATGAAGGAATAGCTCGCGCGCACGAACTTCAGCTCACCGATGAGGCCGGAGACGATGATTTTCCGTACCCGTTCATGCTGGGGATGGAATCGGTACATGAAACCCTCCATCACCATGACCCGGTACCGGGTCGCCTCAGCCGTGATGGCGTCGATGTCGGCCACGGTCAAAGCCATCGGCTTTTCGATCAATACATGTTTGCCAGCACGAATGGCGCGCAATGCCCACTCGGCGTGTTCATGGTTGGCCATCGGCAGATAGATGGCGTCAATGTCCGGGTCGTCGAGCATGACTTCCAGATTGTCAAGGCAACGTACGCCAGAGGTCCCGGGGGCATATTTGGCTAAGGTTTCCGCTGCAGCACCCGGTCGTCGACTGGCTATTGCCACCAGGCAGGCGTTATCTGCCTCAATGATGGCCGGTAGCAGTCGTTCGTTGACGCGTGCGGCGCCCAGAATGCCCCAGCGAAGTTTGGTTGGTTGCGACATGGTGTTTTATTCTTTAATTTCTAAGGTCACCATGATGGCAGAATCCATGGCCTGTCGCAATCGTCTAATACCATGAAAAATAAAAGGTTTTACCTGTGCTTGTTTGATATTACAATGTTGGCAAGGTCCTCAAAATTAGATAAGGAAACATCATGACCATACAACTAGGGGAGCACTTGCCAGCCGGCACGCTGATGGAGTCAGTAGAATTTGATGCAGCCAATGGCTGTCCGCTGCCACCGCAGAAACAGGACGTGCTGGCGTTGACCCGCGCTAAGAAGATTGTGATTTTCGGCGTGCCAGGCGCCTTCACGCCGCTCTGCTCCGCGCAACATTTGCCAGGATACGTGCAGCAGTTCGACGCACTCAAGGCCAAAGGGGTCGATGAAGTCTGGTGCATGGCCGTCAACGATGCGTTTGTGATGGCCTCATGGGGGCGCGAACAGAAGGCGACCGGGCGTGTCCGCATGATGGCTGATGGCAGTGCCGAATATGCCCGCGCGCTCGGGCTTGAGCGCGACCTCACGGCGGGCGGCATGGGTGTGCGCTGTTTCCGCTTTGGCATGATCGTCGATGACGGGGTAGTGAAATACCTGGGAGTGGAAGCCTCAGGCAAGTTCGAAGTCTCCAATGTCGAGGCGATCCTGGCCCGGCTCTGACCGGCACCCCGGCGTCAGCGCTGGCTCATACCGGATCGTTGGCCGGCGCGTGTGGAGGTCTTAACTCACCTGGTTTCAGTCAGGTCTTGCCATTGCTTGCCTGGCGTACTTCCACTTTGCCATCTATTGCGATCAGCAACACGCTGGCGAGCCCGCAGAAGATGCCGTGCTCGACTACGCCGGGCGTGGCATTCAGTGCTGCATCGAGAGTCCTCGTATCCAAGCCGGTATCGAATACCATGTCCAGCACCAGACTGCCATGCGAGGTGACGGCGAGGCCATCAGTACCCGCGATGGCGCGCAGATTGCCGCGTCCGCCAATGGCTTCCAGGCGGTGTTTGGTCAACTGCCAGGCGAAAGGCATGACTTCGATCGGGATGGCATATTTCTCGCCGATGCGGGCAACTAGTTTGCTGTGATCCACTAGAACCAGAAAACGATCGCAGGCACGTGCCAGCAGTTTTTCCCGCACCAGATCAGAGCCGCGTCCTTTGAGCAGGCTGAGGTCTGGCGTGACCTCGTCGGCGCCATCGACATAGAGGTCGATGCGGGAAACATGCTCCATCGATACCTGCGGCAGGCCAAGCTGATGCGCTCGGATGCTGCTGACGGTTGAACTAGCTACCGTGGTGACATTCAGGCCTTCATCACGTTGTCTACGCGCAAGTTCATCGATGAAGTAATTGGCGGTGGAGCCGGTGCCGAGGCCGACCAGCATGGCGTCCTCGACTTGGGCTGCTGCGTGCAGGGCAACGAGTTGTTTGTCGTTCATGTTGGTCTCCTTGGCGTTGCAGGGCACTAGTGCAGTTCAAGACTGCTTTTGTAGCGCAGGCGGCCTCGCCTGCACCGTGAAATTAAGTGCCTTGGGCTGCAAACGTTTACTGGTTCGCTGTCACAGT
>CAIJXJ010000310.1 GCA_903824575.1 uncultured Methylobacillus sp. | reverse complement strand
CTCATGCAAGGGCTGATCGTTCGTTCTAGGACGCTTAATTCTCTTCCAGCAGTGGGACTTGTGCTTCAGAGGCGAAATTAAAATGAACTAAGGTGTCTAGAAGGGATCGAGTGCCGCCCCTTGATGGTTCGCCAGTGCAGGCAGCCACGAAAAATGTTATCCCGGACGTTATCCCGGACAACAAAAAAGCCACCTTGCGGTGGCTTGATCATTTACTAACAGCTTGATTTAATTGGTCGGGACGGAGTGATTCGAACACTCGACCCCTTGCACCCCATGCAAGTACGCTACCTGGCTGCGCTACGCCCCGAACCGTCGCGCCCAGATGAGCTTGAGCGAGAGAGCCGGCATTATAGCGGAAACCATGGTGACCGCCAACGACGATTCTTCAGGATACTTGGGTGTGCAACAAGTCTAGCACCCCGTACAACTCTTCACGCAACTGGGAAAAATCAAACAAAGAATTGACAGGGTCTGCTTGCACGACGACAGCTGCAACAGGCACAGACTCGACGGATGACCCCTCGGCTTGGGGTTCAATGACGCCCAGCCGATTGCGAGCACCACTGATGGTAAATCCCTGCTCGTAAAGCAATTCGCGAATACGCCGTACCAACAGGACTTCATGATGCTGGTAATAGCGTCGATTACCACGTCGTTTGACTGGCTTGAGCTGAGTGAATTCCTGTTCCCAATAGCGCAGCACATGCGGCTTGACGCCGCATAACTCGCTCACCTCGCCGATGGTGAAATAGCGCTTGGCGGGAATGGGTGGCAGCTGGATCTTAGGATGCGCTTCCACCGTAATGTTCCTCTACCTTAAACTTGAGTTTCTGGCTGGCATGGAAAGTCACCACGCGACGCGCGGTGATGGGGATTTCCTCGCCGGTCTTGGGGTTGCGGCCGGGCCGCTCGGATTTCTGACGCAATTCAAAATTACCGAAGCCAGACAGTTTGACGCTGTCCCCCACTTCCAGCGAACTGCGCACTTCTTCGAAAAACGCCTCGACCATATCCTTGGCTTCACGCTTGTTCAGTCCAACTTGCTCGAACAGCATGTCGGCCAAATCTGCTTTTGTAAGTGTCATGCCTTCCTCTTAGCTGCGCAACTCAGCGCCATGTTTTTGAGCCGCTGCGGCGACCAATTGCGCCATCGCGACACTGACCTCTTCATCGGTCAAAGTTTTTTGAGTATCTTGCATAACTACCCGAAATGCAAGACTTTTTTGCCCATCCCCTACACCCTTGCCGCGATACTGATCGAACAGCGCAATCTCAGTGACCACCGCGCAACGGGCAGCCAATAGAGTATCAAGCAAAACCTGTAGCGGCAAGTTTTCGTCAACCACTAACGCCATGTCACGTCGCACCGGCGGGAATTTACCCACGCCGATGAATGGCGCCGCAACATGCACCAATAACGGTGACACTTCGAGTTCAAACAGCATCACGCCATGCGGCAACTGATATTGCTGCTGCCATTCTGGATGCAATCCGCCCAGCCAGCCGATGGCACGCCCGTCCAGCATGACGCGCGCCGATTGTCCGGGATGCAACGCCGGGTGCTGCCCTGCTTCATAGGTCGCATGTCCGCGACTCAATATTTCGACATCAGCCTTGATGTCGTAAAAATCGACATCGCGCGCGGGCGCAGCCCATTGCTCGGGCGACACGCTGCCATAACATAGCCCGGCCACGCGCGTGACCTCGGCAAAGTCATTGCCATCTGACGCGAAGCAGGCACCGATCTCGAACAGCCGCACTCGCTCCTGGCGACGATTGAGGTTGTATTGCAACGCGTCCAGCAATCCTCCCCACAGACTGGAACGCATCACGCTCATGTTGCTGGCGATGGGATTCTTCAGGCGGATAGGTGACGTATTGCCTTGCAGCTTATGCTCCCATGATTCATCGACGAAACTGTAAGTGACCGCCTCATGGTAATCGGCCGCCACCAGGCTCCTTCTCAATGCAGCCACAGGCAAGCGCCCCTCACCGGCAGGCAGCATGGTGGCGGAGGCCTGCGGTGGCAAAGCGGGCACATGCTGATATCCATGCAGACGCACGATTTCTTCCACCAGATCTTCCTCTATCGCAATATCGAAGCGATAACTGGGAGGCGTCACCTGAAATTCGTCACCATTGTTCGTGAACTGAAATTGCAGGCGCCGCAGCACCTCACTCACGATTCCCTGATCCAGGGCAATGCCGAGAATGGCTTGTGCCTTGAGCACGCGCAGACGAATTGGGTCCCGCACTGGCAACTGCGTCAGCACTTCAGTCACCGGGCCGACCTCACCGCCACAGATTTCCAATACCAGCGCAGTAGCGCGCTCCAGAGCCTGACGCGTGGCGGCAAAATCGACCCCACGCTCAAAACGGAATGATGAGTCGGAGGAAAATCCCAGACGGCGCGCACGACCGGTGATGGCGGCGGGGGCAAAGAAAGCGGATTCCAGAAAAATGTCGGTAGTGGCGTCCGACACGGCGGAGGCCTGACCACCCATGATGCCGGCCAGCGCGATTGCTCCACTGTCGTCGGCAATGACCAGAATGTCCGATTGCAACTCGGCAATCTGCCCGTTGAGAAGTTCCAGTTTCTCAGCTGGCCTGGCATACCGCACATGCACATCCCCGGACAGTCTGGCGAGATCAAAGGCATGCAGGGGCTGACCCAGCTCCAGCAACACATAATTGGTGATATCGACCACCGCACTGATGCTGCGCAAGCCGCTGCGTTGAAGACGTTGCAGCATCCACAACGGGGTCACCGCGGCAGCGTTGACAGCACGGATGATGCGCCCACAGTAACGCGGACAGGCATCCGCTTGCTCGACCACGATCGTTCTCTGCACCTGATGCTGCACCACAGCCAGCGGGATCAGAATCGGCTTCAAAGCCGCTCCCGTCAGCGCCGCGACATCGCGCGCCACACCATGAATGCTCAGGCAGTCGCTGCGATTTGGCGTGAGTTTGAGCGTGAAGATGCGATCATCGAGTTCGAGATGCGCACGAATATCTTGTCCCACGGGAGCGTCGCCCTGCAACTCCAGCAAACCTATGCTTTCCTCGGCCAGCCCAAGTTCCTTGGCCGAACACAGCATACCAAAAGATTCAACACCACGAACCTTGGCCTGCTTGATATTAAACCCGGGCAGGACTGCTCCCACCATGGCGCACGGGACCTT
Source organism: uncultured Methylobacillus sp. (assembly GCA_903824575.1). Classification (GTDB taxonomy): domain Bacteria; phylum Pseudomonadota; class Gammaproteobacteria; order Burkholderiales; family Methylophilaceae; genus CAIJXJ01. The sequence goes on along the minus strand of CAIJXJ010000310.1, from coordinate 32,014 downwards.
CAGCCCGACCCGAGCGTTGGATGCGCCACACACGATCTGCAGCGGTTCAGCCTGTCCGACGTCCACGCGACAGAGTTGCAGCCGGTCGGCATCCGGATGCTTTTCAGCGGCTACAATTTGTCCCACCACAACCCGTGAAAAATCCGGCGCAACGCTTTCCCGCGCCTCCACCTCGAGCCCTGCCATAGTCAGGACATGATCCAACTGCTCACTGCTGATGTCAGGATTGACGAAGGTTCGCAGCCAATATTCGGAAAAAATCATTTTAGCGATCAGCTTTCAGCGATCAGCTTTCAGCCACAGCATCAGGGGTTAGTTGATCGCTGATGACTGAATGATGAGCGCTATTAAAAATGTTACAGGAATCTCAAATCATTGTAGTTACGACATAACCCTGCTCGCAGGGTTAGCCTGCTCTAAAACGATCTGCAATGCTTCATGAAAAATGCTTCAGAAATCGCAGATCGTTGTAGTTACGGCATAACGCAGGAAGCTGCATTAACCTACTCTGCAATGATTTGAGATGTCTCATGAAAATTGCCTCAAGAATCTCAAGTCATTGTCAAAAAAGAGACGTAGGTCGTTCACGCCATAGCGCAGCATGGCGAGGCGTTCGACACCTAGGCCGAAGGCAAAGCCACGATATTTTTCGGCATCGATGCCAACATGGCCCAGCACATTGGGATGCACCATGCCACAACCACCAATTTCCAGCCAGCCACCATTCCAGCTCATGTCCATTTCGGCCGATGGCTCGGTGAACGGGAAAAACGAAGGGCGAAAGCGCACCTCCAGATCGTCGCGTTCAAAGAAACGCTGCAAGAAATCCTGCACCACGCCCTTCAGGTTGGCAAAGCTGACTTCTTCATCGACCCACAAGCCTTCCACCTGATGGAACATTGGCGAATGGGTAGCATCGGAATCCACACGATAGACACGCCCTGGCGAGATGATTCGCAGCGGCGGCTGCCGATCCTGCATATAGTGCACCTGCACAGGCGAGGTATGGGTACGCAGCACATGCTGGTCGTCCACATAGAACGTATCGTGCATGGCGCGCGCCGGATGGTCTTGCGGGATATTGAGCGCGGTAAAATTGTAAAAGTCGGTTTCGATCTCGGGTCCCTCGGCCACTTCAAAGCCAATGGAATGAAACAGTTCTTCGATGCGTTGCAGGGTCAAGGTCACGGGATGCAGACTGCCTTGCGCCTTGCCGCGCCCGGGCAAGGTCACATCCAGCGTTTCACTGGCAAGCTTTTGCGCCTGCTCCGCCGCCAGGATGGCGTCGCGCTTGACCTGCAAGGATTGCTCCACACCCTGCTTGATCACATTGATGGCAGCACCGGCAGCTGGACGCTCTGCGGCGTCGAGTTTTCCCAAGCCTTTCATCAACTCGGTCAGTGCGCCACTTTTACCCAGAAAGCGCGACTTGGCCTGATCAAGATCGACCAGAGTATCGCAGGCGGAAAATTCACGCTGCGCATCCGTCAGTATTTGTTCAAGATTTTGCATAATTCCAATTTAAGTAATTCGCCGAAAAAAAAGGAGGCCGCGAAGCCTCCTTTTTTCGTGCACTGCTGTTTAAGCGACGCCGAGGCCAGTCTTTGCGATTTCAACAAACTTGGCAAATGCCGCCTTGTCAAAAACGGCCAGATCAGCCAAAACCTTACGGTCCACTTCAACATTGGACTTCTTCAGGCCATTCATGAAACGGCTATAGGTCAGACCGCATTCACGTGAACCTGCGTTGATCCGGGCGATCCACAGCACACGGAACTGACGCTTCTTTTGACGACGGTCACGGTAGGCATATTGGCCTGCCTTCATTACCGCCTGTTTGGCGACACGATAGACGTTCTTGCGACGACCACGATAGCCCTTGGCTGCGTCCAATACCTTCTTGTGACGTGCTCTGGCGATGACTCCACGCTTGACTCTTGGCATATTTCATTCCTCCTTATTGAGTCGGCATCATGGCGCGCACGCGCTTGACGTCGGTTGAGGAAATGATGGCCGTGCCGCGCAGCTTACGCTTTTGCTTGGTGGTCTTCTTGGTCAGGATGTGGCGCAGGTGCGAGTGGGTACGCTTGACCTTGCCATTTCCCAGAAACTTGAAGCGCTTTTTGGCGCCACTCTTGGTTTTCATCTTTGGCATTTTGGACTCCTAAAATAATCTAAATTAAAGCGATCGGGCATGCCTTGGGCCACGTCGCCTTCGATTTTTGGTGCTACTTTTGCTTCTTGTGGGGGCCGAGCACCATAACCATCTGACGGCCTTCCATCTTCGGGAACTGCTCAGTCACCGCATAATCCTGGAGATCAGCCTCGACGCGTTTCAATAGCGCCAAGCCCAATTCCTGATGGGTGATTTCGCGGCCACGAAAACGTAAGGTAATCTTGGCCTTGTCCCCTTCTTCCAGGAAACGAATCAGGTTGCGCAACTTGACCTGATAGTCCCCCTCGTCCGTTCCCGGACGAAACTTCACTTCCTTGACCTGGACTTGCTTCTGCTTCAAGCGGGCTTCGTGCAGCTTCTTGCTCTCGTGGTACTTGAACTTGCCGTAATCCATCAGACGGCAAACCGGAGGCACTGCCTGCGGTGCGATTTCAACCAGATCAATGTCGGCTTCTTCCGCCATGATCAACGCCTGACGTAAATTCACGATGCCAAGCTGTTCGCCTTCCACCCCAATCAAACGAATCTCTGGCGCACGTATGTCACCATTGATGCGTGTTTCTTTATCCTGAGCTATCGCAGTCTCTCCAAATCAATAAAATAATCAGGCCGCGCTACCCTTGCGATCAACCTCACCCTGCAAACGCTCAATGAACGTCTGCAAAGGCATGGAACCTAGGTCTTCGCCTGTCCGGGTACGCACGGCCACTTGTCCGCTTTGCATTTCACGCTCACCTGCGACCAGCAGATAAGGCATCTTTTGCAAGCTATGTTCGCGGATTTTATAGTTTATTTTCTCATTCCTCAAGTCCGATTGTGCCCGGAAGCCATTTTTCTTCAATTGTTCCACCACGTTTTGCACGTATTCACCCTGCGCACCGGTGATGTTCATGACAACAACTTGTATCGGCGACAACCATAGCGGCATGGCGCCGGCGAAGTTCTCTATCAGGATGCCGATGAAGCGCTCCATGGAGCCAACGATGGCTCGATGCAACATCACCGGGGACTTGCGCGAATTGTCCTCGGCCACATATTCGGCGCCGAGACGCACCGGCAGATTAAAATCCAACTGGATAGTGCCGCACTGCCACAGGCGACCGAGGCTATCTTTGAGCGTAAATTCTATTTTTGGACCGTAGAATGCACCCTCGCCCGGTTGCAGGTCGAACGCCAGGCCATTCTGCTGTAGCGCTGCGGTCAGCGCAGCTTCCGCCTTGTCCCAGGTTTCATCCGAGCCGACACGCTTTTCCGGGCGAGTGGAGAGCTTGACCAGGACGTCAACAAAGCCGAAATCTGCATAGACCTGTTGCAGCATGACAATAAAGTCTGCCACTTCAAGCTGAATCTGCTCTTCGGTACAGAAGATGTGCGCGTCATCCTGCGTGAAGCCGCGCACGCGCATCAGTCCGTGCAAGGCGCCGGAAGGCTCATTGCGGTGACAGCATCCGAATTCAGCCAGACGCAGCGGCAACTCGCGATAACTGTGCAGGCCATGGTTGAATATCTGCACGTGACCGGGGCAATTCATCGGCTTGACCGCATAATCGCGATTCTCCGATGAAGTCGTGAACATGTTGTCACGATAGTTTTCCCAATGACCGGACTTTTCCCACAACGCCCGGTCCATCACCTGCGGCGTGCGGACTTCCTGGTAGCCATGCGCTACAAACTTGGCGCGCATGTACTGCTCGATTTCCTGCCACAACGTCCAGCCCTTGGGATGCCAGAACACCATGCCGGGGGCTTCGTCCTGCATGTGGAAGAAATCGAGCTGACGGCCCAGCTTGCGATGGTCGCGCTTTTCCGCCTCTTCCAGCATGTGCAGGTAAGCCTCAAGGTCTTCCTTCTTGGCCCAGGCGGTGCCATAGATGCGCTGCAGCATTTCATTCTTGGAGTCGCCACGCCAGTAGGCACCGGCCAGCTTCATCAACTTGAATACTTTGAGTTTTCCGGTCGATGGCACGTGCGGGCCACGACACAGATCGGTAAAGTCACCCTCGGCATAGAGCGAAACATCTTCTCCCGCCGGGATGCGTTCTATCAGCTCGGCCTTGTAGTGTTCGCCCAGACCCTTGAAGAAGGCAATCGCCTCGTCACGTGGCAGCACCCGGCGCGTAATCGGCAGGTCACGCTTGGCCAGTTCCGCCATGCGACGCTCGATAGATTCGAGATCTTCCGGCGTAAACGGACGCTTGTAGGAAAAATCGTAATAGAAACCATTGTCAACCACGGGACCAATGGTCACCTGTGCGTCGGGAAACAACTCTTTCACCGCATAGGCCAGCAAGTGGGCGGTGGAATGACGTATGACATCCAACCCTTCGGCATCGCGCTCGGTAATAATCGCCAACTCGGCGTCATCGCTAATCAGGTGAGAGGTATCGACCGACTTGCCATTGACGCGACCAGCCAGCGCGGCGCGAGCGAGGCCGGCGCCGATACTGGAGGCGACCTCAAAAACCGTGACCGGCGCATCGAAACTGCGCTCGGAGCCATCTGGCAGGCGGATAACTGGCATGGTACTTCCCGTAATTCTCGATGCGTAAAATAACAAAAGCCGTTTTAGATAACGGCTTTATGTCTTGAAGTCTGGTAGGCAGTAGCAGACTCGAACTGCTGACCCCTTGGATGTCGACCAAGTGCTCTAACCAACTGAGCTAACCGCCTGTAATGAGCCGAGCATTATACATAGGCAGGCAAAGCGTCACAAGAGCCAGCCTTGTCGCCCCGTCTCGCGCATTGCCCGCCGGCGCCAGAGTCCTCTATAATGTCATCTTAGTTTACTGTTTTATCAGGATTATTTTGCATCACAACGTTCTCCCGAGCCACTCCCAGTGAGCGCTCCAAAAAAAGTATTCATCAAGACCTTCGGCTGCCAGATGAACGAGTATGACTCGTCACGCATGATGGACCTGATGCAGGCAAGCGACGGCATGCAGCAGACCGACAACCCTGCGGACGCCGATGTGATTCTGCTCAACACCTGCTCGGTGCGCGACAAGCCGCAGGAAAAGGTATTCAGCCATCTGGGACGATTCTGGCAGCTGAAGCAAAAGAACCCGAATCTGGTGATCGGCGTCGGCGGTTGCGTCGCCAGCCAGGAAGGCGCGGCCATCGTTGAACGCGCACCCTATGTCGACATCGTGTTCGGCCCGCAGACCCTGCACAGATTGCCGGCCATGATTGCCGAGAAGCGTGCCACCGGCCTGTCGCAAGTCGATATCAGCTTCCCCGAAATAGAAAAATTCGACCGTCTGCCACCGCCACGCGTTGAAGGCGGCGCAGCTTTCCTCTCCATCATGGAGGGCTGCAGCAAGTATTGCTCGTTCTGCGTCGTGCCCTATACCCGTGGTGAGGAGGTCTCGCGCCCATTCGACGATGTGCTGCTGGAGGCGGCGCAACTGGTACGGCAGGGCGTGAAGGAAATCACCCTGCTTGGCCAGAACGTCAATGCCTATAGAGGGCCAATGACCAATGGTGGCAGCGCCGACCTCCCCTTGCTGCTGGAATACCTGCATGAAGTGCCAGGACTTGAACGTCTGCGCTACACCACCTCCCACCCCAACGAGATGACCCCGGCACTGATCGACGCCTATACCCGGCTGCCCAAATTGGTGTCGCACCTGCACCTGCCGGTGCAGGGAGGCTCGGACCGTATCCTCGCCGCCATGAAGCGCAATTACACCACCTTGCAATACAAGTCGCTAATCCGGAAACTCCGTGCCGCGCGCCCGGACCTGTCGCTGACCTCGGACTTCATCATCGGCTTTCCCGGCGAGACCGATGCCGACTTCGAATCCTCCATGAAACTGATCCGGGACGTCGGCTTCGATTATAGCTATAGCTTCATCTACAGCCCGCGCCCGGGCACCGGAGCCGCCTACATGGCGGATAACACCCCGTTTGATGTCAAGGCCGCGCGTTTGGAACAGATGCAAATCCTGCTCGACGCCCAAGGTTTTGCCTTCAGCCAGCAAATGATTGGCACCACCCAGCGCGTGCTGGTGGAAGGCATCTCCAAAAAAGACGCGAACCAACTGGCGGGGCGAACCGACAACAACCGCACCGTCAATTTCGACGGCCCCACGACACTGATCAACCAGTTCGTTAATGTGCGCATCACCAATGCGCAGCCCTACAGCCTGCGCGGCGAACTGGTGCATACAACGTAATCAGACGCTATACTGTACAGATATGTAATTCTAGAAGAAATTCGCGCTTTCATGCATGACGCCCGGCAATGGCCGGAGAATTTTTAGGCATCACACCCCTTGGAAATCAACTTCACCCCTGAAGACAATACCCGCCTCGCCAACCTGTGCGGGGCGCTGGACGAGAACCTGAAGCAGATCGAGGATGGTCTGGACATCGGCATCGCGCGACGCGGCGGTCACTTCCGACTGTCCGGTGAAGTGGGCAACATGCGCCTTGCCGCGCAACTGCTGGAAGGCTTCTACCAACGGGCCAGACACCCCATCGACCTGGAAGACGTGCAACTGGGACTGGTTGAAATCGGCAAGCTATCGGCCGAGTCTTTCACCACCGCCTCGATGCCGGTATTGATGACGCGGCGCGCCGATCTGCATGGTCGCACCCCGCGTCAGATCGAATACCTGCAGCAGATTCAAGATTACGACATCACCTTCGGCATCGGCCCGGCTGGGACCGGCAAGACTTATCTAGCGGTCGCGAGCGCGGTGGATGCGCTGTCACGCGACCGGGTCAAACGTATCGTGCTGGTGCGACCGGCAGTTGAAGCCGGCGAACGCCTGGGATTTTTGCCGGGCGACCTCGCGCAAAAGGTCGATCCCTATCTGCGTCCGCTGTATGACGGCCTCTACGACCTGATGGGCTACGACACCGTGCACAAGATGTTCGAGCGCAACGCCATCGAAATTGCACCGCTTGCCTACATGCGGGGGCGCACCCTGAACCAGAGCTTCATCATTCTGGACGAGGCGCAGAACACCACGCCGGAACAGATGAAGATGTTCCTGACGCGCATTGGCTTCGGCACCAAGGCCGTGATCACGGGTGACGTCACTCAAATCGACCTGGCACGCCACCAGAAAAGCGGCCTGGTGGAGGCACAGAAGGTGCTCAAAGATGTGCGCGGAATCGCCATGACACACTTCCTGGCGCAGGACGTGGTGAGGCACCCGCTGGTGCAAAAGATCGTCAATGCCTACGAACTATATGAACAACAAGAAGGTAATGGCCGGGCATGAAACCCAGGTTCAACCTGGCCGTGCAATACGCCACACGACCGCAAACCGTCCCCAGCCGCTACCAGTTCAAGCGTTGGGCACAGGCTGCTTTAGCCCGGGATGCCGAGGTCACCATCCGCCTGGTCGATTCTAGCGAAGGCCGGGCACTGAACAACACCTGGCGCAACAAGGACTACGCGACCAACGTGCTCACCTTCCCGCTGATGCAGGAACCTAGACTGTTGGGCGACATCGTACTGTGCGCAGCGGTGGTCGAGCGCGAGGCTGCCGAGCAAGGCATCGCTCTCGAGGCCCACTATGCCCATCTGACTGTGCATGGCGTGCTTCATCTGCAAGGCCATGATCATGAAATTGACAGTGATGCCGAGCTGATGGAAACGCTGGAATCCCAAATCATGCTCAAACTGGGGTATGCTGACCCCTATCTCATTGAAAAGGAAGCCATCCCTCATGGCGGATGACAGTAGTAAATCTTCCTGGCTGGAACGCCTGTCCCACTTGTTGCTGCGCGAACCGGAAGACCGCGAGCAACTGATCGAATTGCTGCACGCCTCTTACGAAAAAAATCTGCTGGATGCCGACGCGCTGGCGATGATCGAGGGGGTGATGCAAGTCTCCGAAATGCAGGTGCGCGACATCATGATCCCGCGCTCGCAAATGGACGTGATCGACATCACAGACCCTGCGGAAAAATTCATCCCTTTCGTCATCGAGACCGCTCACTCGCGCTTCCCGGTGATCGACGAAAACAAGGATGACGTCATTGGCATCCTGCTGGCCAAAGATTTGTTGCGCTACTACGCTGGCGAAGATTTCAACGTGCGCGACATGCTGCGCCCGGCCATTTTCATCCCGGAATCGAAACGCCTCAACGTACTACTGAAGGATTTCCGCAGCAACCGCAACCATATCGCCGTGGTGGTCGATGAGTATGGCGGCGTGGCGGGCATGGTGACCATCGAGGATGTGCTGGAACAGATCGTCGGCGATATCGAAGATGAATATGACTTCGACGAAACCGAAGACAATATTATTGTTGACAGCAACGGCCACTATCGCACCAAGGCGCTGACCGAGATCGAGGATTTTAACGAGCGTCTGGGAACGTCCTTCAGCGACGAGGAATTCTCAACCGTCGGTGGTCTGGTGGTGAACAAGTTTGGTCACTTGCCAAAACGCGGCGAACAGGTGAGCTTCGACGGCTTCAAATTCACCATCCTGCGAGCAGACAGCCGGCGAGTACACTCCCTGCTGGTGGAACAGCTGCCACAGGCAGCTGCAGAAACCACCGACTAAGCATTTTATTTCTTCAAGGCGTCCCGTATTTCGCGCAGCAGCAGAATGTCCTCTGTCGTCGGCGCAGGGTTCTCAGGTGCTGCCGCCGGGGTCGCATGCTTGAGGCGATTCATCTGCTTGACCATGAGAAAAATCACGAACGCCAGGATGATGAAGTTCAGCACGATGGTAATGAAATTGCCATAGGCCAGCATCGGTACGCCGACCGCCTTGAGGCCGGCGTAAGTTTGCGGCGCGTTGACCGGTCCCTCAGCAAGTTTGACGAAGCTATTGGAAAAATCGAGGCCACCCAGCAAGCGACTCACCAGCGGCATGATGACATCGCCCACCAGCGAGTCGACTATCTTGCCAAAGGCCGCACCAATGATCACGCCCACCGCCAGATCCATCACATTGCCCTTGAGCGCAAACTCCTTGAATTCTGATGCGATACTCATACCACTCCCCCTTTGCATACTGATTTAAGCATACTGGTTTAAAATCGAACATTTGCACTGTGGTGCGCTACCCTGCATTTGACGGTTACACCTGCCCCCGCCATAGGCTTACAGACCAGAAACCATGTCTTCTCCGCCAGTTCTCAACACCGCCGACCATAGCCGCGACAGCGCCGGCATGACCTACGTCTATCCGGTGCTGTCGCGCCGTGCCAGTGGCATTTCCATCGGCATCAATCTCAATCCGAACAATGCTTGCAACTGGCGCTGCATCTACTGCCAAGTGCCGGATCTCACGCGTGGATCGGCCCCACCTATTGATCTCAATCTGCTGGACCGGGAACTGCGGCAGCTGCTGCGAGACATTTTGCATGGCAATTTCCTGCATCTGCGCGTGGCAACTGGTGCCGGTCTGGAGGACATCGCCTTCTCCGGTAACGGCGAACCGACCACTGCCCAGGAATTCCCGCAGGCCGTGGCCCTGGTCGAGAATGCCATGCGTGATTTCAACTTGCCGGGCAACATCAAGCTGCGCCTGATCACCAATGGCAGCCAAATGGCCAGGCCCAAGGTACTTGCAGCCGTTGAGCACCTGGCACGCTGCAACGGCGAAGTGTGGTTCAAGGTCGATGCGGGTACCAGCGCTGGCGTTAAACACATCAACGATGTGGTGCTCACACCAAATAGTATCATCAAGCGCCTGCTTGGCTGTAGTCTGGCCTGCCCGACTTGGGTGCAGACCTGCGTCTTCGCACTGGACGGCGCACCACCCTCGGAGTCTGAAATCAGTGCCTGGCTGGAATTATTGACACGCGTGGCGCCGCACCTCGCCGGCGTTCACCTTTACGGTCTGGCACGTCCTTCCATGCAGGCGGAAGCGCCCCGGCTATCACGCTTGTCGACTAACTGGATGGATCAACTGGCGACGCGCGTCAGGCTATTGGGCTTGACTGTGCATGTCAGCCCTTGAGTAGGTGATACTTCACCTAACAATGCTAAAAATTACCCCCCTGCCAGCCTTTAAAAAATACCCCAGAATCGTTGCATTTCTGCTGGGGGCGCTTGCCGTCACCGGCTACGCACCCTTTTATTTCTATCCGGCCGCCATCCTGGCGTTGGCGGGCCTGTTCCGGCTATGGCAGCAGGCCACTAATCCCCGACAAGTCATCCTGCTTGGCTACAGCTTCGGGTTAGGACTTTACGGCGCGGGAGTATCCTGGATCTATATCAGCCTGCACGTATTCGGTGGCATGCCGATTCTTATGGCGGCCCTCGCCACGACCACCCTTTGCGCTTTTCTTGCGCTGTTTCCAGCCACTGCCGGCTGGATAAGTACCCACTTCGGAAAATCAAAACTCTACGCCATGCCCGTTGCCTGGGTGCTAATGGAATGGGTCCTTAACTGGATCTTCACGGGCTTTCCGTGGATGACCATTGGCAACTCGCAGGTTCCCTACAGCCCGCTGGCTGGATTTGCGCCTGTTTTTGGCGTATTTGGCGTTTCCCTTGCTGCGGCACAGGTCGCCGCGCTGGTCGCGACCTGGAGCGAAGGCACTTTCCGTCGACCAGTCCTCACGGCCTTACTCCTGTTCTGGGTCAGTGGCAGCCTGCTGGGACGAATCGAGTGGAGCCTACCAGTCGGCGCTCCCGTCAGCGTGAGCCTGCTGCAAGGCAACATTCCACAGGACATGAAGTGGCAGCCGGAGGAGGTAGCGCGCACGCTAACAACTTATCTCGATCTCGCCAAAAAACATCCGGCACAACTGGTGGTGTTGCCGGAAACGGCGTTACCCATGCTGCGCAACCAGTTGTCGGAAGACTACCGCCAGGCGCTGATCAAGGCAACCGGCGGAGATGTGCTTAGCGGAGTCGTCGAGACTGAAAACGATCACTATTACAACAGCATGGTGAGCCTGAGAGAGGCCAAGTCCCAAGCCTACCGCAAGGATCATCTGGTGCCTTTCGGCGAATTCATTCCATTCAAAAGCGCACTAGGCTGGATCTATCAGGACCTGTTAAACATCCCCCTGACCGATCTCGCCTCCGGCGGCGTTCATCAACGCCCGCTCATACTAGCCGGGCAAAAGATTGGCATCAATATCTGCTATGAAGACGTCTTCGGCGAAGAAATCATCCGTCAGTTACCGGAAGCGACCCTGCTGATCAATGCCAGCAACGATGCCTGGTTCGGCACTTCTCTGGCCGCGCACCAACATCTACAAATGTCACAGACCCGCGCGCTGGAGACCGGCCGCATGATGTTGCGGGCGACCAATACCGGCGCCACTGCCATCATCAATCCCCATGGCGACGTCGTCCGGGAGGCGCAACACTTCACCACCACAGCGCTTACCGGCATGGCCCAGGGCTACACCGGCACTACGCCTTATGTGCGATGGGGCAACTGGCCAGTAATCTCGCTGCTGTTCCTGACCCTCGGGGTTTTATGGATGCGTAAAAAGAAGTAAAATCAACGCCTTTTCGCAACTCCCAGAACAATTCAATGCTCACCTTCCAGCAAATCATTCTCACCCTCCAGCAGTACTGGGACAAGCAGGGCTGCGCGCTGCTGCAACCCTACGACATGGAGGTGGGCGCCGGCACCAGCCATACAGCGACCTTTCTGCGCGCCATTGGCCCCGAACCCTGGAAGGCGGCCTATGTGCAACCGAGTCGCCGACCGAAGGACGGGCGCTACGGCGAGAACCCAAACCGCCTGCAACACTATTACCAATATCAGGTTGTTCTGAAACCAGCCCCGGCCGATATTCTGGAGCTTTATATCGGCTCACTGGAGGCGCTGGGCTTCGATTTGAAAAAGAATGACATTCGCTTCGTCGAGGACGACTGGGAGAACCCAACGCTAGGGGCTTGGGGCCTGGGCTGGGAAGTTTGGCTGAACGGCATGGAAGTGACCCAGTTCACCTACTTCCAGCAGGTCGGCGGCATCAACTGCAAACCGATTACAGGCGAGATCACCTATGGCTTGGAGCGTCTGGCCATGTACCTGCAAGGCGTGGATAACGTCTACGACCTTACCTATTCCTCAGGAGTCAATGGCGCACCTGACCTCAAATACGGTGACGTATTCCACCAGAACGAGGTTGAGCAATCCTGTTACAACTTCGAGCACAGTGATGTCGAGTTCCTGCTCACCGCTTTCGCGGCTCATGAGAAGCAGTCGCAGCATCTGGTTGCCAGCGAACTGGCGCTACCCGCTTACGAACAGGTACTGAAGGCTGCCCACAGCTTCAATCTGCTGGATGCGCGCGGCGCCATTTCCGTCACCGAGCGCGCCGCCTATATCGGCCGCATCCGCAACCTGGCCCGCAGTGTGGCTCAGAGCTATTTCGACAGCCGCGCCCGCTTAGGCTTTCCGATGGCGCCAAAGGCCTGGGCCGAAGAAGTATTGGCACAGATTGAAAAGAAAGCTGCATGAGCCCAGTGCGTCCATTGAACAAATGAATCCCGAGTGACAAGATTTTTACACTCAGCTACTTTTATTAGATTCCCGCCTGCGCGGGAATGACGGAAACACCATGACCACCAAAAATTTACTCGTCGAACTGTTCGTTGAAGAACTGCCGCCCAAGGCGCTGAAAAAGTTTGGGGAAGCGTTTGCCACCGCACTGTTTGAATCGCTCAAGGCACAGGGTCTTGCCGCAACAGATGCCGCCGTGACACCCTATGCATCACCTCGTCGTCTGGCAGCACACATCACACAGGTGGCGACCCGGGCGGCAGACAAGCAGGTGGCACAGAAGCTGATGCCTGCCAGCGTTGGCCTGGACGCCAACGGTCAAGCCACGCCGGCTCTGATTAAAAAGCTGGCAGCCCTTGGCACTGACGAGTCGGCCGTTGCCGGCCTCAAGCGCGAACAAGACGGCAAGGCCGAGGCATTGTTCCTGGACATTGTGATGCCAGGCGCACAGCTTGCCGACGGCCTGCAGAAGGCTCTGGATGAGGCTTTAGCTAAGCTACCAATTCCGAAAGTGATGACTTACCAACTGGATGACGGCTGGAGCAGCGTCAACTTCGTGCGTCCTGCACACGGCCTGGTTGCACTGCATGGCGGCGACGTGGTGCCGGTTCATGCGCTAGGACTGGCCTCCTGCAACATGACACAAGGCCATCGCTTCGAGTCCGCCAAGCACCCCGTGATACTTAAAAGCGCCGACAGTTACGCGCATCAATTAGAGCATGACGGCGCCGTCATCGCCGGCTTTGAAGCCCGCCGTGCCGAAATCGTGCGGCAGCTCGATAGCGTAGCTGAAAGCCTCGGTCTCAAACCGATCGATGACGAGACTCTACTGGATGAAGTCACCGGTCTGGTCGAACGCCCCAATGTGCTGCCCGGCCAGTTTGAAGAGATCTATCTGGAGGTACCGGCGGAATGTCTGATCCTGACCATGAAGGCGAACCAGAAGTATTTTCCGTTGCTGGATGCCTCGAACAAATTGACCAACAAGTTCCTGCTGGTCGCAAACATCAGCCCGCAGGACCCCAGCGCTGTCATTGGTGGCAACGAACGCGTAGTGCGTCCACGCCTGGCAGATGCCAAGTTCTTCTATGACCAGGACAGAAAAAAGACCCTGGACTCGCGCATCGATGGGCTCGACAAAGTGGTCTACCACAACAAACTGGGCACTCAAGGCGAACGCAGTAAACGCGTATGCGCCATTGCCCGTGCCATTGGCGAACGACTGGGAGGGGAATCGCTGGCAGCATCGGCAGCAAGCGCAGCGCAACTAGCCAAGACTGATCTCCTGACCGACATGGTGGGCGAATTTCCCGAACTGCAGGGCATCATGGGCGGCTACTACGCCAGGAACGACGGCCTGTCAAATGACATCGCCGATGCCATCGAGGACCACTACAAGCCACGCTTTGCTGGCGACAGCCTGCCACGCAACCAGACCGCCATCGTGGTGGCACTGGCCGATAAACTGGAAACACTGGTTGGCCTGTTCGGCATTGGCCAGACGCCTACTGGCGACAAGGATCCGTTCGGATTACGTCGTCATGCGCTGGGGGTAATTCGCATGCTGACCGAACGCGCCCTGCCACTGCCGCTCGACCTGCTGTTGGACGTGAGCACCCAAGCCTTCAGCGACAAGATCAACGTAAACGGAACAGCATTACCGGATTTCATCTTTGAACGTCTGGCCGGCAGCCTGCGTGACCAAGGCTACACGCCGCAGCAAGTCGATGCGGTGCTAGCTCCCCGGCCACAGTTACTAGCCGATATCGGCAAACGTGTGGAAGCCGTGCGTGCCTTCTCAGTCTTGCCGGAAGCCGAGAGCCTGTCAGCGGCCAACAAGCGCATCGGCAACATACTCAAGAAGGTGGAAGGTTCAGTCAAAGCCAGCATCAACAGCGCTCTATTCCAGGAGGCTGCAGAAACAGCGCTGCATGAAGCGCTGCTGCGGACCGTACCTGCCGCCGACAAGGCCTTCGATAGCGGCGATTACACTGCATCACTCAGGGAACTGGCTACCCTGCGCATGCCAGTGGATGCATTCTTCGACCATGTCATGGTCAACGCCGACGATCCCGCGCTGCGCTTGAACCGTCTGGGCCTGCTGGCCATGCTGCACCAGACGATGAACCGTGTAGCTGACTTGTCCAGGCTGGCATCATGAAACTCGTCATTCTGGACCGCGATGGCGTCATCAACTTCGACTCCGCTAAATTCATCAAGAGTCCTGAAGAATGGCTCCCCATCCCCGGCAGCCTGGAAGCCATCGCCATGTTGCATCAGGCCGGCTTTCGCGTGGCGGTCGCTACCAACCAGTCCGGCATCGAACGCGGCCTGCTTGACATGGCCGCACTCAATGCCATCCATGACAAGATGCACCGTGCGCTGGGTCAGTTCGGTGGTCGCATCGATGCGCTGTTCTACTGCCCGCACACCGCAGAATCAAATTGCAACTGCCGCAAACCCAAGCCTGGCATGCTGGAAGAAATTTCCAGCCGCTTTGGCACTGACCTCGCAGGAATCCCATCGGTCGGCGATTCGCTGCGCGACCTGCAGGCCGGATCAGCGCTTGGCGCACAACCAGTGCTGGTACTAACTGGCAAAGGAGAACAGACCCTGAAGGAAGGCGGACTGGCCGAAAACACCTGGATCTGCACCGACCTGATGGAGGCCGCGCAGCGCATCATTGTCGAGAAAACCTGAAACGTCCATGATGCGTTTGCGGTCCATTCTTTTTAACCTCGGCATGTGGATCATGATCATCCCCTTTGCCTTGCTCACCCTGCTCCTGATTCCGATGAAAGCGCCCAGGCGCTCGCGCATCATCGCTGGCTGGGCACGCCTCATTTGCCGCTGGCTGGCTTTGACCTGCAAGCTGCGCTACCGTGTCATCGGACAGGAAAACATCCCCAGTCAACCCTGCGTCATCCTGGCAAAACACCAATCAGCATGGGAAACCATCGCCTTCCAGGAGATATTTCCACCGCAAATCTGGGTAATGAAACGTTCCCTGCTATTGATTCCATTTTTTGGCTGGGCGCTGTGGGCGCTGAAATCCATCGCCATCGACCGCGGGGCCGGTCGCGAGGCCTTGAAACAACTAGTTGCCCAAGGCCATGACCGGCTGCAACTAGGCCTGTCTGTTGTCGTCTTTCCTGAAGGCACCCGTGTCCAGCCCGGGCAGACCGGAAAATATCATATTGGCGGCGCCTGGCTCGCCACTCATACCGGCGCGACTGTTGTGCCGGTCGCCCACAACGCCGGCGAATACTGGAGACGCAACAGCTTGCTGAAGCGCCCCGGAGTCATCACCGTCAGTATCGGTACACCCATCGATGCCAGTGGAATGAAAGCAGATGCACTCAACAAAATGGTAGAAACCTGGATCGAAACTGAAATGCCCAGACTCAATAGTCTATGAACGAACGGCAACTCCAATTTGCCAATGGCCAACGCATCCCCTACACCCTCAAGGTCAGCGCAAAACGCCGTACCATCGGCTTGCGCGTCGATGGCGCGGGCCTCACCGTCCATATTCCAAAACGCGTTACACAAAAATCGGTTGAAATCCTGCTACAGGACAAGTCGGACTGGATCCTTAAAAAACTTGAAGAACTGCAGCAGCGCGCCCTACCCTTTGCCTGGCAGGACGGCATCACCCTGCAATACCTCGGACAAGGCATCCAACTTAGCCTGCACCAAGACATCAAGACCCGCGCCGTGGAATTCGACAACGCCAGGCTCTACCTTGCATTCCCCAAGACTGATGACTCGGCGGCAGTACATCGCAAGGTTGCACAATGGTACGCCAAACAGGCCAGAATAGATTTCTCCCGACGCATCGAACTCCTTTCAACCAAACTTGGTGTCGATGCACCCCCGCTATTCCTGTCGGGCGCCAAAACACGCTGGGGCAGTTGCAACTCGAGGGGCGAGATCCGCCTCAACTGGCGATTAATCCAGGCCCCGCCGCACATCATTCATTATGTCGTCGCACACGAACTCGCGCACCTGAAAGAGATGAACCACAGCGCCAAATTCTGGGCTTGGGTAGGAAAGTTGTGTCCTGATTATGTGGCTGTCAGGCAAGAATTGAAGGCAATGTCGGCGCAGTTACATCTTATTTGATGGGGAGGGCCCGAGGGTTGCCCGGCAGCAAGTTCCTTATCCTTTGCTTGCTCAAACGAAAGAGCACCCCAGCCACGCCCCTAAAGGGGTTCCCTGCACTGCTTCGCCAAAACGGGGCGGCTTGCGCAACTCTAATAAATGAACACGGCGGAAAACAGCATGTCTCGTTTATCCAAATGGCAGGAGAAACTGAAATATATGATCTTGTGTTCTCATTTGATCAATCATTTTTCAGACAAATGAAACCTCATGAGGTCATTCGAACAAAGCTAAACATAATTTTTGAGTTGGGCTGTCACGGCATGTACTACGATTCACATGCCCGCTTCTTGTTCATATCAAAGAAAGAAGAAAATCTCAAAACATTGAGCGCCCATCCCCAATCACTCGGCCTACCAACAAACCGACTAATCCAAAATGATGCCCAACCCAGTAATAGAACAGAACTATAAGGGGCAGCTTCGGTATATTTTTCCTATTTCCAGCGTTCCCGGAATGAGGCTAATCGTGACATACCACCCCCTGCTGCCGCGCCGAGCAGCACAGCCATGATGGGGGCTTTCGGGGAGGACTGTCTGAGGGCGTAGCCCGAGTTCCGCAGCCGCCCAGCTTGGCGCGCAGCGCAGGGAACCCCGTAAGGGCGCGACAGGGGGTGCCCTTCTTGTTGCGAGGCGCGATATTTGGGATTGATTTGCGCGATATTTGGAATAATTATAAGTTGCGACAGACGCAACATAATTGTGAACATTGAAAACCTATGTACTGCATCTTTACTTAATTAAATTAGAAGTTGCCGAGCATGCTTCAACATGACGCCAACCACCTCCTCTAAATTTATTACGCTGTAATCTCCGAAGCTGCAATAAACAGAGCGTCCACCTGTGCCGCAGTCAGGCCTATCGCCGAGGCAGTAGCAATTAGCGACGGGCTGTTTCGGCTCCATGTGTCTGATGCATAGGCGATCTGCTCAGGAATTGGTGCCGTAGCAATATGAGCCTCAATCGTAGCCAGCAGGTTATTGTCATTAAACAGGGCAAGCCTACCTTGCGCCCTAGAAACTATTGCAGGGACTGGGTTCAGCGTTACAGACCCATTCGCATATTCATACTTTTCAATCTGCACGGGGTCAAATCCAACTGGAGCGTCGATTACTATTTCCGCTCCGTTGACCTGATGATCATCAGTTGCAGTGGCAATTACTCGTCCGTTTTGAATAATGAGTTTCATGATTACACCGCAATGTAGATGACGTTTTGAACGTTGCTGTTATACCATGTATCGCGCCGCAATCCATTTGCTGCGCAAACAAAGTTACCCGTGTAATCATTGCTTAACGGCATAGTTCCGTTGCTGGTGTAAGTTCCGCTCGTGCAACCTAGCGCCTGCGCTGCTGTATATAGCGTGCGGCCACCGCTGCCTGCCGTCGGGCCATTTCCAGCGCCTGAAGTAACAGATCCGCGCGACCAGTTGATATAGTCAAATTCCGTTCCGCTATACC
Organism: uncultured Methylobacillus sp.; assembly: GCA_903824575.1. GTDB lineage: Bacteria > Pseudomonadota > Gammaproteobacteria > Burkholderiales > Methylophilaceae > CAIJXJ01. The sequence goes on along the minus strand of CAIJXJ010000310.1, from coordinate 13,770 downwards.
AGCGGCGCAGGATAATGATTTTGGTGCCATTGGAGACCAAATTGGCTGTGGCCGCAGCTGTCGTGGATGTGACGCCGAGCGACGTAACAAGGTTTTGCACTTGACTTGGCGCAGCTTGAAGCGCCGCCAGAGCAGTGTCTGAGTTGTAAACTGCGAGACGTGCCGTAGAGCTAGACATTACGGCTGTTGATGCGGTATTTAACGCCCACACCGCTGTCATGGCTGTGCTGGATGCGGCCACCGCTGTCATGGCTGTGCTGGATGCGATCACCGCTGTCATGGCTGTGCTGGATTGCGCGAGCATCATCATTTGGCCGCGCAAATTCATAAGTTGCAGGAAGCTGCCGAGATTATTACCGGATGCTGTCAAGTAAGTCTCAAGCGCGGACCCGCTCATCGTCCCGCCGACAATCGCATTAATTGTGCGGATACCGTTAATCATTCCCATTTTTCATTGCTCCTATTGGTTAATTACTAAAATATTCCAAGTTCCGGCAACTAGCGCAGCGGTGGATGCGCTGGCATTTCTCAGGCTGACTATGACGGTGTTGGCAGCTGAAATATATGCGTTGAAACTCAATTTTGATTTATCGGTAGCGGAAGATCCGTAGCCATCGGTTGAGGTGTTGCAGATAACAGTTCCCCCAACAACGGCCCCTGCAACTGCTACCGTATAGTCATAGCTGGTGTTAGATGCAAGGGAGGTCAATGTCTGCGACATTGTGGTGTATATTGACTTTGCAACATGATTTGTAGTTATCACTTGCAAGGCAAGAACGTCATCCTGAATCATCTGAATGTCAGCAAGCCAGTATGCAAACGCGATGTCCCAGCTTGCGGCAGCCAATTCCCAACATCCGCCGGTTGCGGCAAAACAGGTCTCGTCGTCGTCTGGTTCGGTGCTCGATGCAACGAAAACAAACAGTCCCAGTCCGCTGATTACAGCATGATCCCCGTTGTTTCCTGCTGCACTGCGCAGACTGGAGCGGGATGACCAGTCATAGTACAAAATAACAAACTTAGAATTATCGATCTTGTCCCACGTTGTGCCGTTATAAACTGCGTCATCATTTATTGCATAATAAACGCCGCCCGTGGTCCCCGCTGTCGCTGTTTTCCAGAAGGCGCCCTTTACCGGAGATCCGGGATACGATCCGCTTGATGCGTTCCACGTCCCCATGTAAATCATCTGCCCAGTTGTAAATGACGCGGCGTATTGCGCCCAATATTTCGCCGAGTAGTCCGTGCCGTCAACGGTTGCACTGAGAAGCGTAGCCCAATCCTTAGCCGAGCCCTTGCCAGACATCCCGCGAGTGGTAATGCCTACCGACCATTCTTTCGCCGAGTAGTCCGTACTATTTACAAGCAAACCAGTGGTTGACGCCCACTGACTCGCAAGCGTTGCGCTATTGCTAGAGTTCGTGGCATAGGTGCTTGAGTTTCCTGCCTGTGTTGTCGCTATTGCAGCTTGAGCAGTTGAGATGCCAGCCTGTGTAGTCGCTATTCCAGCTTGCGTTGTTACCGTAGCCACATAGCCCGATGCTGTGGTTACGCTTGCTGCTGCCGCTGCCACCTTTGCTGAAAGGTCAATTACCGTGTCTGACAGCATTGGGATTAGGTTTAATCGATGGCCCCCGCTGCCCATGTAGCGCCCAGTTGTACTATCGTCAGCGTATAGATTTCCGTTGACCGTAACGGTATTCGTCATAGAAGTTCCTCAATTTCAAGTGGTGCGCTGTTATGTAACGGATATGGGAAATCAATCGGTGACAGGGTTCTCATATGGCCGAGGAATTGACGGCGCAAAGCATGAACGGTATCTTCAGGGTCGTGTATCCACAGAATCTCGACATCAAGGCCCGCCCGCCTGAGAATTTCAAAGATATTGGAAAACGCTTCATCTTCTGCAATGATTTCCAGTTTTAGCCGAGCCACGCGGGACGGTATTCTGCGCTGGAAGTATTTGGCACCGCCAAGCGCCTGCTGAACTGCTGTCTGTGTTTCCCATGCTAACGATGCGCCATAGCTCATGTTATAGGTCGGCTGATAGGCTGGACCGATGAACACGCGCCCGATCTGGAAATAGCCTGCCGGGTTGGTCGTGTCGTTAATCTCGATGCGCCAGTATTGAGCGAGGACATTTGATGGAAGCGGCAGCGTTCGTGTCGCCGTATATCCAGTACGCTGTTCATCCGTATACTGGCATGACCAAAAGTTATCATCCTCCCATTCAACCGTTGTGGTGGAATACACAATCGGCCAAATGTTGATCCAGCCGGAATCATAGAGCAGGGTCGAAAATGCATTTGTGGCGCTGGCCGTAATGCGAAACAGCCCGGCTAGAGAAGAATTATGATTGATGAGCGCAAGCACCCTAATGTTTTTAGGCGTACCAATGTTAATGTCCAGTTTGGTACTGGCAAGCGTTGAATCGGTTGATCTGGCGACCTTGCCCAGCGTTCGATTCTGCACATTCGCAAGCGGCAACGTGGTCAGCCATGAGCCATTAGACAGCGCCGATGGCGAATCAATGCGATTTGGAAAACCGATCATGCAGTTGGCCATATCAACCCCATAGGGTCAGCGTTACCTGACTTTTTGTTAATGTGAAGGCGATCCCGATCACTCGGAACTGCCTGCCGGAAGTCATGCCAAAACGCGGCAGATCAAGCTCAACGACATCAAGCAGTTTGATGCCTGTTGCCGTTGCCATCGTGAGCGTCACTTCAAAGATGTCGCGCCGTACTTTATATATGGCGAGTCTGCGTGCCGCTTCTGTTGCAGCGTCAGTGCCGAGCGTAAGCAGGGTCGCGGCCTCAATAGGTGTTGACGCGAGCCATTGGGTCAAAATGCTGTTGTCATCTGCCTTTTCTGACCGATAGGCTGACTCAAGGTAAGATCGTTGCGGAGTGCTGACTGATCCGCCAAGGCCGGAGGTCTGCACTGTATAAATCAGAGAGTGGTCAATCGTGAATCTCCACGCCGGGACGCCTGGTATCGGCTGCGGTATAGTTGCTGAGCTTGTGTTTTGCATGTTGCCGATGGTTGCCGGGGTCTTTGGCGTCGACCTGACAACATTGTCCTGCACGTCATAATCATAGAGGACAAGCGCCGAGGTTCCGCTTGGGATCGTCAACTGGCCCATTCGCAATGTGCCGATCGAGTCGAACCCATAGTATGCGCCGATACTAGCCGCTATCTGATCCATCAGCGATTGAAACGTGCTTGAATCATTGACGAATACGCCGACCACTTGCGAAGCTGCCGTGTCAAGCGCCGTCACGTCCGCGCTGCTGATTTCACCCGACGACAGGCCAGAATCTAGCGCAAGCTGTTTTAATACCTGCGCGACGGTGCGATTTCCTGCCGCCGCGCCCTGGGTAACGTCTGCCGTGATCTGGAAGGCCGGGGATGTACCGAGCCGAAACAGCCCTTCCGCAAAGCATGTCTGATACGTTCCAGCCGTGACGGTCGCAGCCTGCAGTGCCGAATTGTTAGCGTTGTTTCCCGCCTTAGTGATGCTGACTCCGCCGTCGTAAACAGCCGGAATATCCGACACCGCCCCATCGCTTACCTGGTAGATCAGCTTCGAGGTGTTCACAAAGGCCGGAGGCACGTTGTAAACCTTACCGTATACCTTAGGCTTGACCTGGCCTTTTATATCAGTGTCAACTCCGTCTATTCCGTTTGGTAAGCTGTTTGTTCCGCCATAGGCATTAGTAAGCGCCGGCCGAGTGAAGCGTAGCTGCTTATCGGACAGAATCAGCATGATACGCTGCCAGTCAGCATCAACGCTGGAGACTGTTCCGGTGAACACTGTCTGGAAACCAGACGGATATGCAGCGCCCTGTACCCCGAGCAGGATAGTCACAGGCCGAGCATGAAAGCTATAAGTGATCCATGAATCCAGTGCCCCGTCAGCATTGGCAATCAGGATTTCACCTTTTTCTAGCTTCGTAGCTCCACCTGTTGCCCCATCACTAAAGGCATGTATGCCGATAGTTCCAGGGTCGATCAGACGCGGGTCGAACGCTATATTGGCTGGCGTGTCAGTCGGGGCTGTGACAAAAGGTTCATCCGACACATAGAACGTTTGCAGAGTGCCGGCCGCATCAACCGCAGCAACTATTTCAATGACAATCATGCTGCGCGTGCAATCGTACGGCGTGTGCCGTCGATTTTGTCAGCAACCGAGTTTATGGAGTCAATTGTTGCATTTGCTGCAGCGCCACGTTGTATGTTTGCTGCGCGCAATTCAGCAATCACATCGGTTAACAAATTTTCCAGCTTATCGTTATTACCGCCGAGCATTGCGCTGGTTTGCCCTGCGGTATAGACCCGGCCCGGTGATTTAAAATCAACCAGTTCTGGCCCTTGCTCACCGACCAGAGATAGGCCGGAAGCAAGCCCACCTTTAGCGAATGTTGGCAGTCCGTTCGCCGTAGCCCACGCCGCCGAAGTGCCGACAGGGTTGCCATTGGCGATGTCAAACTGCGCCATGCTGACGCCGTTTGTTTTGGCTGCGTTGTAAATGTTCATCGCCGCGACCATTGGATCAGTCGTTGCGGCAGTTGCTGCTGCGACATAGTCCCTGATTTGAGCGTTTGAAATTGCTGAATTGCCGGTCGTAATGTTGCCGCCCGGATTAACGTTGTTTGCTCCGCCTGCTGATGCTGCAATAACAGACGCTGCTGTCGTCGCGGCATTTAGTGTGGCGATGGCAGCGGCGACAGACAAAACTGAACTGTTGATCGTAATGAGGGCGCTGACCTGCATATTCAGCGAATCAAGTTGTTGCTGAGCAATACTTGTCTGTCTGTCGGTAACACTTGCAGTTGCTGTCAGCGCCTGCTGAACAGCAGAAAAGTCAGCCGAGTATTGTGCGCCACTGGCGTTATACGCCTTTGATGCATTCAAGAAGTCGGTCGATGCCTGCTGCAAATTCCCTATAGCGGTCAGGTCGCCCAATTTTGCAGCGGTGCTTGTGCTTTTAAACGCGCTTTGTGCTGCTTGGTACTGAGCTTCAGGCGATAACGTAGACAGTGTGCCAAACATCAGTGATTGCTGGAATGCTCTGATGCTGATCCCAAAGTTCTGAAACTGAGTAATCGTGGTTTGAAGTGAAGCACTCGTCGAGCTATATGCGGATTGCAGGCTGCTTTGGGCTGCGGCAACAGTTGAATTGCTTGCTGTGATCAACGCGCCATAGGAAACCGTTGCTGATGCGGCCGTCGTCATGGCAGTAGTCAGTTGAGCAAACGCCGGGGCAAGCAACATCAATGCCTGGAACTGCTTGCTGCCGGCTGCCGTGGTGGTGTCAAGACCGTCAACAACAGATTTGAATCCGGCATTCGTAGTCGGCATTATCAGATTCAATGCCGCGAAATTTGCTTGCATCTGCTTGGTGGCATTCGCTACCTGATCGGTCTGCGTGTAGAACGTGTTGTAGTAAGTCTGCGTTGCCGTAGCAAGAGACTGCAACCCTGCTATGTCGCCTGCCCCTGCGCCTTGGTTAATGATGCTCTTTAATTTATCGCCAAGCCCTCCACCGATTGCGGATAACCCATCATAAAGAGATTTCATGTTTGACAAAGCGGTAAGATTTGCCTGCGCCGATGCAGGGTCAACCGTCATTGAGTCCAGCATTTTCTTTAAGTAAACAGGTAGCTCAACGGATGCAGACTGCAGGTTCTGCATATATGCGGCCAACACAGCGTTATTCTGCGCTGTTGTATCTCCCGGATTAAACCAATTTAAAGAATCATTGCCACCGCTGCCAATAGCGAGCATTTTATGGTCAGAGATAGCGCCCATTCTCAGGCGCCCGGTAACAGTTCCGCCCAATGATGTAACGATATCCGATAGGGTAGAAAGCATTGATGGCAGCGGTGATGAAAGACTGTCCGCGCTCATGTTGTATGAGCCAGTAGTCTCTAGAGCGTAGCTTTTCCCTGCCCCCATTGTTCCCCAAGCATTAGCGCCTGGAACAATGTTTGCCCCACCAAACAGGCCTCCGATCATACTGCCGAGAGTGCTTCCAATAACCCCACCAAGGCCTGGCAAAACATAATTTCCTATAGCTGCACCAACAGCACCCGTAATAGCACCTTTGGTGTCTCCAGAAAACAGAGAAATAATAGGCCCGATATAACCCGAAAAATTTGCCAGGCTTTGTGCATTTCCGGCGATGGCAACGCCAAGATTATCTAACGCACTTCCAGGTGTCCCGGAGAAGTTGATTAGAGAAGTTCCAACACTATTTATCGTGCTGACAAAAGAGTTTCCCGCTGCCGTGAGTCCATTGTTAAATACGTCATAGATCGACTTGAATGTTCCAAGTCCTAGCAATGAAGTTCCGCCAGATGCAGCGGTTGTAGATGTGCCAGCCGTTGCTGCTGTTGGCGTGAGTGCGCCTGTAATAGAAGCCATGACTGTACTGATGCCACTGGAGTCGACAAGGAATTTGACCACAGGCTGCAGGACCATCGTCTTGAACATAGATGTCAGGGTATCGGCAAAGTTCTGGGCGAACGACTTGCCCTTCTCAAAGCCGGTCATGAGTGCGTTGGTAAGTGAGTTCTCAATGACTGTTGCAGACTTTTTCCATTCGGCTGCTGCCGCCTTTGCGGCCGCTGCTGCCTCTGCATTGAGGGCACCCTGCTTCATCAGCCCATTGAGCTCGCCCTGTTTATCAGCCATGCCTTGCAAGGCGATTTGGCGTGCTTGGTACGCCTCTAAAACGAGAGGATTTGCTGCAACCCAATCAGAATCTGCGGACAGTCTGGCAATTACCCCTGCCAATGAGTCTGCATTGAACTGATAATCTGCCGCTGCCTGTTCTGCACGAGCGGCCTTGATGGCCTCAATCTGAGCAGGCGTCTTGCCGATTTCTTCGTTGTGCAATTTCTGCGCATCGATCTGCTTGTTGAGCGCAACAAGTTCTGATGACCCCGCAGACTCTATTGCTTTAACAGCCTCCTGCAACTTTTGCGTGCGCTTCTCTATTTCAGCAGCAGATTGCTTGATGATCCGATCTTCCTCTGCGTACTGTTTCTTGATGTGTTCAAGGTCTGAATCTTCAAGTTGCCTTATCTTGTCTGCAAGTTGTTTGGCCTTTGTTTCTGCTTCCTTGTTGTACTTTTCATCAATTTGTGAAAGCGCCTGAAACAGACGAGTCTTTGCCTCCAGTTTCTGACCATCATCTGATGATGACATCCATGCGGCCTGATATTCCTTTTCAGCTTTGGTCATTTCTGCCAGTTTTTGCTGGTGCTTGTCCATGTACGATGTGTTGTCCATGAATTTCTGATACTCGGCGCCACCATTGGAAACAAGGTTTGTCATGGAATTGTTTGCGAGATTTATTTCTCGGGTCACATAGGCAATCTTCTGCCCAAGATCGTCAAACTCACGCTTTTGACTTAATGGGTCCCAAAACTTCATAGTGCCGGATAGACCACCATCTGGGTTAAGCAAATCGCTCTGCTTTTTCTGCAACATCGATCGCTGTACTTCTAGGCCAGCGATCTGAGAATTCAAGTACGACTTATCCATCTTGTCGAACTCAAGCTGCAGATCCTGAAGGCTCTTTTTTGAATTATTTAAGCCATCAATAATGTCTTGAGTAGCCTTGCTGGCATGGCTTCCCCATGTTTCCCAGGCAGCTACTCCACCTATAACCATCGCGCCAAGCGCAGCTATGCCGACATTCACCGGCGTAATCATCGCGGCCAGGCCGCCCATTCTTTCGGCCATCACCATCATGCTGCCAGGGATGCGGGAGAAATTCCCGCTGATGACTTCGTGACCCATGACGATAATTTCACGGGTCACGCCGGCATTCATCGTGGCGGCTTTATCGGCACTTTCTGATACCTGGTCAAGAGATTTTGAAGCTGCAGCCACTTCAGATGAGGTTTGCCGCATTGCTGCATTTTGACGTTCAATCGTTGCAGCAAGCTTGTCAGCTTCCTCCCAGGTAGTTTTGGTCGAACGGGTGAGGGCATCTGCAGATTTCTGTACGACTGAATTCGCTTCAGCCTGTTTCAATGAAGCGGCCACCATCTCCTTGATTCTGGCGGTAGCTTCGGCTTCCGTTTCAGAATTCTTTTTTGTGGCCGCTTCTGCATTCTTTACAGCATCGGTCAGGTTTTCGACCTCAACCTTGGCTGATTTAACCGCTTCGATTGCAGCAGAACTATCACCGGCGATCCGGAGGCCGAACTTGATTTCATCACTCATGATTCAATACTTCCATCGCGGCAGATTCCATCACTCGTATACCGTTAAAGATCTCATCCTGGTTTCTGATTTTTAACATTCGCATCACGGACTCCAGGGCAACGTAATTGAGCCCTAAATATCTGTCGCCTGACATGCCGTTGGAACGTAACCACTGCGTCCGCATGGAACAGAAAACATTCCACGTTTGCCAGTTTTCCGGCCAGATCTCAAAACATTCCGCTGATGATGACTCCAGCATTTCATCAACCTGATCGTCAGAGAGACCGAGGGCGCGTAACTCCTGCTCACGCTGCTCTCGATCTACGGCCGGACGCGATGCTGCCCACCGGCGGGCAGCATCTGCTAGTTTTTTACGGCAGCGCCTGACAGACTGGCATAGAACGCTTTGACGACGCTTGGTAGTACCGGGAAAATGTTCAGCAGCATGTCGCAGTTGCCTTCCGAAAACGGCAACTCAGTGCCGGCCTCATCTTGCACACCGCGCCACCCGATCATAACTTCCCGGGCAAATCGCTCATCGGTAATTTCGCCAGATGAGGCTTGTGCCTGGATGTCCTTCAGCTCAGATTGTGTCAGGCGCCGAAACTCGGCATCAAAGGTGAACTTTTGCGTCTTGCCGCCACCGATAGGCATGTCCACGACAACGGGGGCAAAGTAGGTTGGTGTGGTTGCAATTTTGAACATGATTTTCCTTAAAAAGTGACCAGGGCCAGATCGTCGTTACCGGTGATAGGCGTCGGGATCAATCCAGCCGTCAACATGGTAATTTTGTTCTTGTTGCCGTATTTAGGCGTAATGATCTGGACTGCCGGTGCCGTCAGTGCAATTTTGTTGCCGGGATTGGTCCCGTGCTGCATCGCAAATGTGGATAGCGTCGCGTTTTTGACCGTTGACCACCAATCCTTGGTGGCGACGTTGACGGCTTCCATACTGATGTTGCCGGCCGGATTGCGATCAGTAATGACAAACTGCTCGGTCCCGCCGATCAGGGCGTGATGCGTTACGTTGTTGACCATATCCATGCTGAAGGTATCCAGGGACGATGCGGTAAAGCCGTGCAGGGACAAGAAAGGCGTATTAGCCTTATTGGCCACCTGAGGTTGTTTCCATCCAGTCAGGGTCACGGTTGGAGAGGCCGCATCTACGACGGTCTGGAACAATCCCTGGAATGAGAATTTAATGGATGGAATCTGGTCTGCTGCAAAATTCAACACGCAGTTGCCGCGTGCGCCCAGGAACTTGTGCAAGACGCCATCGATGTTGAAATATAACGTAACCGATTCCTGCAGATTGGTGACCGGGTGATAAGCGACGTTTGCCCCAATACTGTAAGTGCTGGTTGCATCAGTCGCGATCCAGGCGCTTGAAACTACGGTCGCGATCTTGGTCGTTCCGTCATAATCTACAATGTAGCCGGACTGACCACTTGCGGTACCAGCCGTGATCGATATCGGCATGCCATTGTAAAAGTCGGTTGATGCCGAGGCCGCTGCCGCAAGCACAATGGTAGTCGTCGTTCCGCCTACCTGCGCCGTGCCTGTGATCGGTGCGGCGGTTATGGTCTCTGACCAACTGCAGCCACGCATGAGCTGACCCCATGCCGGTGCAACACCGGCGGTACCAGAACCGGCAATTTCCACCTCAAAATCCAGCTTGCCATAGATTGAACTCGGCAGCGATCCAAGATTCCCAAAATAGGGTGTGATGGTATTGCGCTGCACACTGGTCATTTCCATTGGCGACAAGGTCGGCGTACCCATCAGCAAAATGGCGTTTGCTGACCCGGTTGGAACAGGATCAGTGCCATAAGTGCCCTCGACTTTGGCAAGCAGCGATGTAATATTGATGCGTAATGGCATGGCTTATTCCTCTGTTGGTTTACGGATTACCTTGGCCTTAGTCGGCTTTTCCTGCTCGACAATGGCCGCTGCTTCTTCCGGTGATTTCGTGCGCTCTACCAATTCGCGCTCCTGGGTGTCCGGATTCACGATGTAACTGCCACCGTTTCCAAAGTGTTGATCGTTGGGCATTACTGACTCCTCAAATAAAACGCCGTTAAATATTCTTCTTGCCACCACAGGATGCCATCCTGAATGCGCACCAGTTTGCCGCTGCCGAATGTCACCAGGTCATCACACCCGGTCGGCAACCAGCCGATCAAACTTGCCCTGACTGCATCCTTGATTGACTTCAGGTCATTCAGGCTTCGGCGTGACACTGCATCGCGCCGGTTCTTGACTGCCAGCAGTACTCCAAAGCGCATATCGATTTTTTGCCTGACAAACATCGTTGCAGAATTGTTCTGACCACCACGCTCAGCGAGCGGGATGACATAAGCAGCCGGGTATCCGTTACCGGCATCCAATTGAGCGCCAGCCAGATCGGCAGAGCCGCCCAATAGGGTGAGCGTTTTAGCTGTCACGAGCGGCGTCAGCCTGGTGATGACCAGTTCCAGATCCATCAGTAATCGTTCAACAGGCTGGCCGAGAACACGCGATCGTTAGCGCTGATTTTTACGCCGCCGGTCACTGCCTCGGGCTGGTTTCCTGCATCAATGCCAAGCGATCGCTTACCGGTCGAGATGCCATCCAGAAACGCCAGGGCATCCTCATAACGCAGGCGCACCTGATCATTCGGGCTGACGTCGTACAGAAAATAGCGCGCAATATCTGCCGCAACACCAATCAATACCGGAACAACTGTAGCCAGGGGCAGGGTATAAACCGGCTCCAGATACGCATTGATCTTGGCGTCAGCATCGACCAGGGCACGATTGAGCACCGTGACATTGATGACGCCAAGATTGTCGCGATCAGTGAGCTGCAGGATCTCGCTACTGCCAAAACGATCAACCAGATCCTGCTGCACGGCATAGGTCATGGTTACTTGACCTGCAATGCAGACCAGGCAGCATCACGTTCGGCGGCTGTCACATTCCAGCCAACAATCGCGATGATTGCGGCAGTATTAGGACGGCCATCTTTCAGCCACAGATCTGAGTTTGTTGTATCCAGCAACCCGATCGAATTCTGGATCTCAGCCAGGCGTTCAGTCTCATCAGTCGGACCTGCAACAGCTGGTACCGGAGTTTGGATAACAATCTCACCGACCAGATCCCGAGCCAGCAACTCGGATGCATCCTTTGCACTCAGCTCGACCTCACCCTCGGTCTGAATGAACCCATTGCCCACCGCATCAAGGACTTTGAGCGGGCTTTTGATTTGATATTTAGCCATGATCCCCCCCTTAGGCCGGTGCGATGATCAGATATCCCGATGCAATACCGGACAATACGGGTACACGCTCATACGTCACGCCGTAAACCCAGCTTTTTACGTTAGGATCGTAATAGGGCTCCTCAACCAGTGGGTTGCCATCCATCGTGTAGGTATAACCGTAACTGGGCTCTTCGATAGCCAGATCAGTTTCAGGCACATACGCCAGAATGGCGTTATTGCCCCAAACATCACTCGCAACGTTGGCATCGGTCCAGGTGACGGCGCCGCCTACCACTACTTTTTTGATATTGAATAACCCAGCCAGCATGGCGGGTGTAATCTGACTGGAATCAGCCCCTAAACTACCGTTGTACTGGAAACGCGATACAACATTGGGATTGTTTTTGCACGCATTGAATGCGAGGGGCGATAGCACCAGGGTGTTCGGGTATATGCCCGTGGTCTGACGAATCATTTCACGACCCGTATCAATATCCGTCAAGGGCGTGCCAGTCGAAGCGCTCCATTTAGTGGCGCCGGCCAGCGTGACCTTATTGGTGCTATAGTTGGAGGCATTGGTGGCGAGAATGGCCTGATCATTTTCCAGATTCAGCATCAGATTTTTCATCGTGACGCGAATGCTGCGTTGTGCCAGATCAATACCAGGAACAATCTTGGCATCACGAACCAGTTCACGCGGTAACGGTACTTCTAGAGAGTCTTGCAGCAGGGCAAACGGCTTTCCACTGTAGCCAAGAGGAATGCGCTTCGTCGCTCCACCTGGAGCACGACGGGCATTCACCAGTCGGAATGCGTCGCGGTCAAACTCGATAATTTGACCACCCGATACGGCAACCGGCACTCTCGGAAATAGCGCGGATCCGACCAGATCCATATTGGTGTAGCCCTGCGCTACGTTTGATAGAATCGGATTGATTACCCGAATCTGGGAATCACTCAAGACACCACCAAAACCGATTAGCCACAGATCCGAGTGAGAGATAATTCCAGCCTGCGCCGCACCGAACGCCAGCGCGCAGAGCGCAATGACGGCTAAACTTTTAAACCATGTACTTTTCATTTGAATCTCCAGTTTTTCGAAAAAAGATTTACGTCAATCGATTGAAGATTAACGGCTCAGCAATACTTCAATGAATGAACCTGCGCCTGCTGCAGCTTCCAGAGCATGACCCACGATGAATTGCGGCAAGTCGCCACCACTCAGTGCGCCGGCGGTTGGTGCACCAGATATCGTGCCAGCACCATTGACGGCAGAGGAGGTCACTGCCACCGCACCAGTTGTAATGGTCAATGTGCCAATACCAGGGGCGGCCGCTGTCAGCGCCGAAGCTGTAATGACACGGCCAGAGGCATCCATCGTAAGGGCAGCGCCCTTGGCAATTGCGGCTCCAGCCTCGCAGGTTGCGGTACCATATGCAGTGCATTCGAACGGATCGCCGATTGCTGCAGGTCGCTTCGCAATGCCCTTGATCTTTGCCCCAGCGGCAGCAATCTGCACATCATTGAAATCAACACCGCGATATGCGATAACGGCAGCAGTTGCGATGCAGCTCAAATCCAAAATTGAAATAGCCTGTTGACCCATGATTATTTGCCTCCTACGGCTTTAATTGCGGTTAGATAATCGCACTTGTTCGATTCTTGAAACTGCAGTGCTTTGTTGTGAATTTCCAGCTTTTCAGTATCAACGCCATACCCGTGCGGGACGATGAAATCACCGAGTGCGGCATTTGTGGTGTGATCACCGGCAGCGCTTTCGCCAAAATCAACTTGCTGGGGGAAGCTTTTAAGCATTTCCATCAGCGCATCGGCTAAAGGCTTCTTGGCGTCACCCTCGCCGAATTCGACGACAGTCCCCTGCGTCGCCAGAAAATCCAGCGTGGCCACAGCGACATCCTTTTGCGCGGGCAGCAATTGGCCACCTCTCACCAGGGTTTCAGAAAAGGCCACGTGTTCGGCATGAGACGCATCTGCCCGACGCTTTTTATCGGCCTCAGCAAACGATGCCTGGTCAGCCTTGAGCTTGGCGTTTTCTTTTTCCAGCGCGGCCAGGCGCGTCTTATCCCCAACAGACATTTCGTCTCCTTTAGGTTGAGTTTTTTCTGAAAATGAGGGTGTCGGCAACAGATCGTCACCGTCGGGTTCTGCCTGCGCGGCAGCATCAGCGAGTGATTGGACGTTCCAGCTGGGGATGGCCTTGTCGGCCTCATCCAGACCGAACTTGTTAATGATCCAGTCGCGCATGCCGCGCCAAAGGCCGGCATTGGTTTGATCGTCCCAGTCAGCG
>CAIJXJ010000309.1 GCA_903824575.1 uncultured Methylobacillus sp. | reverse complement strand
CGTTAACATGAAACTCGCGCAGCGATTCGTTCGCTCCCTCCCCCCTCGCGGGGGAGGGCTGGGGAGAGGGGGTGGCATGGCGGGGTTGATTATCAGGCGTGGCAAAATTGCCATGCCCGTTAGCAGCTCTGGCGCAGTGGTCGAGCAAAGGGTACAAAAAACATTCGGTCTTGCCGCTGCCCGTCCCCGTCGCTACCAGTGTACTAGCCGCCGCATGTTAACTGGACAGCCGTTGCCAGGCTAATTCCTGATGAACATGCCCCGGATGTTCGGTAACAAAATTATCAAAGAAGGTCTTGCCTCTTGTGCCGGTGCGAAACGGCAGCCCCACCTGAAGATAAGGGCCTTTCATCCAGCGTGATTCGTCCTCGGTAAAGCGCTGCATCACCCCCGCGAAGAGTGGGTCAGAGGGTTCGAAACCAGTCCGCAGAAAATGCTTCAGGCCGTCCTGAATTTCACGAGCAAGTAACGATGGCAGCATAAATAATCTAGTCCGGTATGTTTGTTTGCACGAATATTTATCGTGCAATTTTTTATTTTTAAACAGGCTACAACTTCAGGGTTATAGTGGCAGCATCTCAAACAATATTGTGATCCCTTTACTCTTCCCATGAACCTCAAGTTAACAAATAGATTTCATTAAGTACATGATCTTGTGAGAGCTGCATTAGCCGCGACAGATTTATGTCGCTTCGGGGCTAAAGCCCCTCCTACACTCAGGCTCGTAGGACGCGATTTAGTTGGGGAATTTGCGACAGTTATCTCCCACCTGAAGTAGTGGTAGCCGTTTCAGTGCGCTTGGAAGGTTGCGTAAACGCTAGCAGATTGAGCTCTAAGATTAGTAAATAATATTCGTCGCTGTCACGAGAAAATCCTAGTTACTTGCAAATAAGTGACTAGGTTAATCTCAAGATGACTTATATGAAAGAGCATTTTGGATTGCACGGTAACTCTCAAATTGCGGTTGTTCTAGTACATCGGCAATCGACCCGGACGCTCGGAATCAACCACAACCAGGAACTGCTCAATCAGTAAAACCTTTGATAAATTGATCCAATAATTCAGACGCATAATCCAGAGCATCCGCTACACCTTTCATGCCACGCGCCATGTCTACTGCCAGACGCGTCTTCTCGCTTTCCAACAATATCATAAGCTCAGCAGCTGTCTGTGGTGCTGCAATTTCAGCGGCATCTTTCCCGAGCAGCCACGCACCTGTAAGCTCTATGTCGTACCCGATCTGTTCAAGTGCATCTGCGGCATCCTCATAAATTCTATCTGTATTCCCAGCTTCGTAATAGCCTCTGAGTACAGAAGTCAAATCAATGGCATCTTTAGGGTCTGCACGACCTCTATCCGACCAGGCAAATATTTTGAGTATGGCTATCCCTGGCAAAGAAGCAATATTGATAATCACGCCTTTCGAAATTTCGACACGGGTTGATGCTGCCAGCGCATCACTATAACCTGCCACATTCATCACAAAAATCATATCAGGCGGCCAGGCAATTGTATTGGGTCTGATCTCGATTCCACCAAACGGAATCAAGTCAACCTTATAGCCATTTTCAAATCCAGCTATCCTCATATACAATCGTTGAGCAATTATTCCGGCATTTTCACAATTGGAGTTTTCTATTAAATAGTTTTTGAGTGCTGCGAACTGTTCCCAGGTATCGAGTGCAAAGGCAAAATCAACATCGGTCGTTGCACGGCCAGCGCTGAGCCCAAACACATTCTCCAGAAGAATGATTCTCGCTGTTGCGCCGACAAGTAAAACCGGAAAGCCAAGCGCTTTTGAAGCTTTGTGAACTTCCTTTATCACCAGTATTGCAGTCGGATCAACCGGACGATCAAACCTTGGTATGAGTATCTTTGATGTATTGATCATAAATCAGCTTTGCGGTTTCCAGGTTACGG
>CAIJXJ010000308.1 GCA_903824575.1 uncultured Methylobacillus sp. | reverse complement strand
TATCAAGCACGGTCGCCGCATGAAAATCCACTTCCGCCCCATCGTCAGCATTAGCGACTGGCTCGAATGTCCCATCAACGATGCAGCAGTGAAAGTGAACATGCTCGTTCACACCGGGGTCATCACACAGGGGTCACACACCGGGGTCACACCGGGGTCGGGCTTGCGCAATTGCATCATTTAAGCCAGACAGCCACTTTTCAAACTTCATTGACTTGATCGATTTTAACCGCACCTGTTGTACGCCTCGGCTAAGAGTTGCAACATCCCGGCCAAAGCGTTTTCCGACTTCGGTTAAAGTTACTTGCCCGCGTTGCTGCACCAACCATCCGACAACACTTCTCGCTTCGGAAGCACGGCGTGACTGTGGTCAGGTCATGAAAATGCGGTTTATTCTCCATAACATCACATCATGTCTCGTCCTCTATGTATTGAATATCCCGGTGCGTTCTATCATGTCACTTCCCGTGGCAATACACGCGAGGCTTTTTATTGTTTTTTAAAGGGGTGAGATAAATCTGTGTTGTCAAGACCCGACCCCAGTCTTCTTGACCCTGTACTGCTGTCATGATTTTTTACCCTTCCATTTAGATAATATTCTATCTTAATGTGTGGTCTGAAATATGGGGAGTATCATACCTTTGACCAACTCTGTTTGTCTGCGTCGTAGAACGAGCACCACACTGCGTGTACCAGCGTGCCTTTCAGAAAGCGCAAGTGCCACTACGGAGCGCAGACGAATCAACTGCTCTTTGCCGTACAACGTGATCTTGAGTTCGGTCATTGGCAATACTTGTATCGCCTTTGGGGTCATTTTGGTTCCGTAGATTTTGGGTTGTCCGCGTCCAGGTTTGAGCAACATGACTGGGGGCAGGAATAACGCGGTATCGCATCGAGCTTGGCCGATGACGTGCATCTTTCGGGCCAGCAGTGGCAACACGAGCCGTGCTCGCATAAACCAGGCATCGAACAGTATCCGAACAGACTTGCCCTTCATCACCGGAGCCAGGCCGAGCACAAGTGACAACGCGATGACCAGCTTGTTGCGATTGCCCGCAACAGCCACCAAACGGAACTCAATCGGCAGTACGTACTTCCGCCCCGCGAGACCCAAGACACTAACACCCAGTGTCACCCAACATTGTGCCAGTACATATTGCGTCTGATTGGCTTTCTTTGCGTGGTCGTGCCGAATAATGCTGCCCGGCGCAGTTTCGGATTGGCGCAAAATCAGCGTGTCGTCGATCACCAGATTGAGCGTTTCCATGGGCAAAGCCATGGAGACCACCTCGAACAAGGCGTGCGCGATACGCAAGGTGCGCAGGCTGCCGCGCTCCAGTAGTTTGTAATAGGTTGTCCAATGTTTGCGCCGGGTGATTGCACAGATGGAGCGCGTCACCCAGCCTTCGGGAGAAATCAGGCAGCCACAGAGCAGTTCGACAAAGGTTGCGCGTGAGCGTACTGGTATGGCTGTGAGTAGATGGGTAATCCAAATCGACAGGCAATGACGGGCAGTTTGAGCGTAGGACATAGGACACCGAATGAGGGCTAAAAAAGCTCTCATTGATCCCCGCCCTGCACACGACAAAAAACCTCGCGTGCAGGGCGGCGACCGCGCACTTCAATCCTCTTGTCAAGTGTTTTTTTAATCATTTTTTGATTATTTTTTCATCAAGATTTACCAATTTATTTTTCGATAATTCCCGCCATTTTGGTTCTGAATGACTAAACTTGAGTAGGTGATATTAAATGCAGATAAATTCAATACAGGGTTGCCCGCAGCTTAAAATATTGTTACGCTGCGCATCACCCTTGGTTTAAGCCAAATTTTCGATATTGAACTGCGAAATTATTGTTATCATGTGCATGGAAAATAATGAATTAGGGCATTAACCAGGAT
>CAIJXJ010000307.1 GCA_903824575.1 uncultured Methylobacillus sp. | reverse complement strand
CTCAATAATCACAGTCGACAGCGGTTGTGCATCCAAAGCCGCCAATTCGGCCGCCAACATCTTACGTTGCTCGGGCGTCAATTCTCGCAACGCCGCTGTGATTCGTTTCAACTCGGGCTTTCTCATTGCCAGCTCCTGCATGACTGGCGCACATGCGCCGTGACACACAGTATCCACAACGCGGGGATCACCAAGTGAGCCATCAACATGATTTACGAACACAGCCTTAATTTATGTCATTTTTTTACAGACACGACACTCGGCAAAATGGATAATTGCGCATGAACGATACCCTACAATCTCCAGTTCCTGCCGGCCGCTCCTTCAACGATCTGCCATTGTCGCCTGCAATGCAGGCGAACCTGCTGCAGCTCGAATATCTGAACATGACGCCAATTCAGGCGGCCAGCTTGCCAATCGCGCTGGCCGGACACGATTTGATCGCGCAGGCCAAGACTGGCAGTGGCAAGACCGCTGCCTTCGCCCTGCCGCTCCTCACCCGACTCAATCCGCGTCGGTTTGCGGTGCAGGCCATGGTGCTGTGCCCGACGCGGGAACTGGCTGATCAGGTAACGCAGGAAATTCGCCGTCTGGCACGAGCTGAGGACAATATCAAAATCCTGTCTCTGGTCGGCGGCTCAACCATGCGCCCGCAGATGGCGAGCCTGGAGCATGGCGCACACATCGTGGTCGGCACCCCGGGCCGTATCATGGATCATCTGGTGCGCGGCAGCCTGGACCTTACGGCATTGAATACCCTGGTGCTGGACGAAGCCGACCGCATGCTGGACATGGGCTTCTTCGACGACATGGCGTACATTGCCGATCACTGCCCGCTGGATCGCCAAACCCTGCTGTTCTCGGCCACCTATCCTGAGGGAATCAAACGTCTCGCCCGCCAGTTCATGCGCAATCCGCAAGAAGTGAAGCTCAAAGAATTGCATGAAGGCAGCAAAATTCGACAGCGCTTCTACGAGGTGAAACACGACGAACGCTTGCAGGCCGTCGCCACCCTGCTCAAGCATTACCGCCCGATCAGCACCCTGGCCTTTTGCAACACCAAACAGCAATGCCGCGACCTGCTTGGCATTTTACGCGGACAGGGCTTCCATGCGCTTACCCTCAATGGCGACCTGGAACAGCGCGAACGCGATCAGGTGCTAATCCAGTTCGCCAACCGCAGCATCTCGGTGCTGGTGGCCACCGACGTGGCGGCACGTGGCCTTGATATCGCGCAACTTGAGGCTGTCATCAATGTTGACGTCACGCCCGACCCCGAAATCCATATCCATCGCATCGGCCGCACCGGACGTGCCGACGAAGACGGCTGGGCATTTTCGCTGTGCAGCCCATCCGACAAACGCCGCGTGGCCACTATTGCCCAGATGATGGGCAGTGATCCCGAGTGGCATACGCTGGGCTCTCTCCAGAGCAATGACGACTCGCCGCTAATACCGCCGATGGTGACACTACAGATCCTCGGCGGTCGCCGCGAGAAGATCCGCCCCGGCGACGTGCTGGGCGCGCTCACCGGCGAGGCCGGCTTCACCCGCGAACAGATCGGCAAGATCACCGTCACCGACCAAACCACTTATGTAGCCGTAGTCCGCAACATCGCCGCCGACGCGGTGCGGAAGCTGTCTGCCGGCAAAATCAAGGGAAAAACGCTGAAGGTACGTGCGCTACGCGATTAGCTTCGCAGTCATCAGGGGAGATGAGGGGCGAAACTCAACTCTTCACGTCCCATAAATCGCGCAGGTAGTCACCCAACATGTTCACCGCCAGCACCAGAGACATCAGGGACAACCCCACCGTCAGCACAAAGTGTGGGGCCACCAACAGATAACGCACGCCATCTCGCAACATGGCACCCCATGAGGCTTGCGGCGCCTGAATGCCGAGGCCAAGGAAGGATAAGCTGGCTTCGGCAATCACCAGGCTGGCGATGCCGAAAGTCAATTCCACCAGCAGTGGTGCTGCCATCAGGGGCAACATGTGACGCAGCAGGATACGCGCCGTAGATGCCCCCAGCACCTGTGCCGCCAGCACATGCTGACGACCACGCAAGGACAGCGCCTGAGCGCGAGTCAATCTGGCATAGCCAACCCAGGAGGTAACGCACAACGCCAGGATAAGATTAACGAGGCCGGGACCAAGCACAGCGGCGAAAGCTATGGCCAGCAAAATTCCGGGAAAGGCCAGGAACACGTTCATGATCTGCACTAACAGGCGGTCCCACCACCCTCCAAAGTAGCCTCCGCAAAGCCCGAGCAACACACCAAGCGTCAGTGCAAAAACCGTCACCGTCAGCGCCACTGTCAGCGACACGCCGGCACCGGTCAGCAAGCGTGCCAGCAAATCTCGCCCGAGATCGTCATAACCCAGCCAAGCATGCACATCAGGGCCTGCCAGGATTTTCTCCAGATGGATTTCGTCGGGCCTGAGGCCCAGCCAGGGAGACGCCAATGCGGCGCCAATCCAGAACAACAAGATGGCGCAGGAAAACCTCATTCGGAAAAGCGGATGCGTGGATCGATGCGGCTGTAGAGCAGATCCGTGACCAGATTGACTAATACATAAGTCAGCGCAATCACTAGCACGCAGGCTTGCGTCACCGGATAATCACGCTTGTCTATCGATTCCACCAACAGGCGTCCGATGCCCTCCCATCCGAACACGGTTTCGGTGACGACGGCGCCTGCCAGTAACGACCCCAACTGCAGCCCTAGAACCGTAATCACCGGCAGCAGGGCGGCGCGCAGAGCATGCC
The DNA here is from genome assembly GCA_903824575.1 of uncultured Methylobacillus sp. Taxonomy (GTDB): domain Bacteria; phylum Pseudomonadota; class Gammaproteobacteria; order Burkholderiales; family Methylophilaceae; genus CAIJXJ01. The sequence continues at coordinate 6,634 of CAIJXJ010000307.1, read as the reverse complement.
GCAAAATCACGGTTCTCTCCGGCAAGCCTTTAGCGCGCGCGGTGCGCACGAAGTCCTCGTTCAGCACTTCCAGCAGACTGGATCTTGTCATGCGGGTGAGGATGGCAGTCAGCCCCGAGGCCAGGGTCAGTGCCGGCAGAACAATGGCGTGAGCAGACTCCATTCCGCTCACCGGCAGCCAACCGAGCCACAGGGCAAAAACCAGCATCAGCAACGGGCCCAACCAGAAGTGCGGCATAGCTGATAGCGTTAGGGACAACGAAGTTGTCAACCGATCTAGCCAGTGGTCATGATTGAGGGCTGCCACAATACCAAGGGGCAGACCAAGCATCACCGCCAGCGATAACGACAGCCACGCGAGGCATAGCGTCGCGGGAAAGCGTTCGGCCAGCAATCCGGAAATTGGCGCATGACCATGCACAGAGATGCCAAAGTCGCCATGAGACAGTTTTTCGAGATAATCGAAAAACTGCTGCGGCAGGGGGTGATCCAATCCCAGTCCGGCACGTAATTGAATACGGTCTGCAGCAGTCGCCGATTCTCCCAGCATGACTTCAACCGGATCGCCCGGAATCAGATGCACCAACATAAAGGTCAGCAGCAGCACGCCGAAAACCGTCGGAATGATGGCAAAGAGTCGCGTCATTGGTACGCCAAACCCGCCCTCATTCGACGATCAATACTCGCGTGCCTGTCGCGACCAGGTCGAACAATTCGATCACGTCGACATTTCTCATGCGAATGCAGCCATGCGATAACGGTATCCCCATGGGCTCGACATCCGGCGTGCCGTGGATATAAATATAACGCTGCATGGTATCGCATTGTCCTAGCCGGTTGACCCCGACTTCACAGCCGGACAACCACAGGATACGGGTCAGTATCCAGTCGCGTTGCGGAAATTGCGCGGCCAATTGCGGTGACCAAATCTCACCAGTAGGGCGGCGGCCTTTGAACACGGCGGCCAGGGGCTGGCCGGCACCAATCCTGGCACGGATAATATGGTGTCCTCGCGGGGTGCCGCCACTGTCTTTTATTTCACTTGGGCCATTAAGTGCAGTCGAAACAGCATAGATTGCCAGCACGCCTCCCTTCTCATCCATCAGACGGAGATGCTGATCGGCAATAGAAACGACGAGTTGCATCAGACCGCCGAAAATTCCAGCGCATTGCCGTCAGGATCGCGACAGAACAGTGCGGCGCGGCCGGATTTGCTCATGGAATAGGCAACCCCAACCCGCTCCAATTCGGCCCGTACCTGAGCCACATCATCTACCGCAAAGGCAATATGAATGTCACGTCCGCCATGAGCCGGATGAACGACATCGACATAGGGATTGGGCACCACCATCAGATGTACTTGATTCTGGCCGATATCGTACCAGACGCCCTCGAAGCCGAAATCTGGTCGGCCTGGATTGGGCGTGAGACCAAGCAAACCTTCATAAAAGGCACGCGATAACTCAAGATTGGAACTGATCAGCCCGGTGTGCGTTAATCGGTTGATTTTGATCATAATGAATATCCTGGTACAAATTTAGTGAATGGGTCCGGTGTTATGCCCCTGCTGCTGGCTCAGTGACTACCAAATAAATCAGTGCGCCTCTATGGTTGGGTGAAATCTGCTGCATACTTGCTAACCCACTCCAGAGCCGCCTCCTGCAGGGACAAATTGCGACCTTCCCTGGCGACGACACGATTCTTGTAATTTTCGATATGACAAACCTGCTCAACCATGCGCGCCTTGAACGCGTCTTCTGAATTCAGGAATTCAACACCCAGTTCCGACCCATGCCCGCGCCTGCGGCACCAAACCACCTTGGCCTCGGTTTCGAATTTCGGCTTGACATGGGGAATACTGATCTGGATAAATGTTCCAGGTTCAATCTCCAGCTGCGACAGGAAGGCGAGCCCACCCGAGCCGAGATCCGAGGAATGTGTTTCATCCTGCATGAAGACGTGGCCGGGAGCGCTCACCTCAATAGGGATTCGCACGGGGTGTCGAATGAATTGCCGCATAATTTTCCTGATAGCAAGCTGGTATCGAAGTTAGATTCTATTCCAGTTTTGCATCAGTCGCTAAATAGCGGGATGTCTTCATGTCTGGAATTGATGTCCGAGCATGATCCCAGGCCGAACTTGGCATTCCGGCAAAAGGGCTCAAGCTTGCGAGGAATGAACCGATAACAAATTATGAATTCAGCGAACACAAAGACCAGAGGAACAGCGTCATGAGACACTTCATACATCATCCGACAGATACACCGATTGAGGTCAATATTGCCTGCGCTCATGGTGAAGAGACGCCGTCACGCTCCTCTAGCTCAGGTGTCGGCGGACTAGCGTTCATGAGCAAGAAAGAAATCAGCCCGGGCACCTTGGTGCAGATCAAGATTCCCTACCCAAGAATCAAATCCGAGTTCATCATCGATGCCAAGGTCGTCTGGTGTCGAAAAAGGGCGCATGGAGTCGCCCTAGGCATAGAGTTCCAGAATGAAGACGATGCATTCCACGTGCGCATGCTTGAACAGATGTGTCATATTCATCATTACAGGCTGGAAATCAATCGCGATGAGGGCCGCGCTTTGACAGCAAAACAAGCGGCCTTCGAATGGATCACGAAATACTCAGCCGACTTTCCCAACCCCGGCAAAGAGCCCATTCATTAATTCTTACAATAGACCGTCGCGAAAGCTCGATTCAGTTGATAGACCCGTTGAATATTGCGTCATGTTTCAACCACACTTCGTCCGTAGCCACATCGCCAACATTTGGCAAATTCAAGGCACAAGCGTTTGAATGATTATTGATCCATCAATCCTGGAAGCGCTCTGCGTCATTCTTATCCCCTTTTCACTCTGGAAAATTGTTGAAGGGCTCGGTGAACTGCGCCAAATAGCTGCAGCCAGCGCAAGGGACAATGGAACAGAAGCGGTGGCGCATCAGGTCATGATGGTAGCGGCCCCGCCCATGCTGGAGTCTGAAATCCGGCTTCCAGACGAAGCAGCGCAAGTACCGGAACTGACGTCCGAAAGCCCTCCCCCACTTCAACTGCCTGCAAGTCAATTTGATGTTCCTGATTCCACCGAGGCACTCCTGCTCTCGATGATAGACCGCATGAATTTTTCCGGGGAGGAGGATGACCCGAGTTTCTGGAAACTGGGCACGTCCATAGAAGCCGGTTGCGCTCAGTCACCAAAAACGGTAAACATTCGGTACTCCCGTATTGTTTTTGAAAAAATATTCAGGTTCAACGAAGAACAATCCCTAACACCCCGGATGCCGTAAGCCATCAAGCAAACTGAAAACCGGGATTGCTCAGAACAGCTCGATCTTCTTTTCTGCCGGCTTGGTCGGTACGACCAGACTGCGTTCGTAGGCCTGCTCCTCCTTGGACACTTCGGTAGCGATATCTTGGGTAACCGGGATGCGGCGGCAAAAGGCTTCTCCCGTTTGCGGCACGAACACGACCTTGCGAGACCACGGCCCATTGAAATCGGACGCCATCAGTGGAATGCCTTCGCGTTGCAACCATTCCTTGGCAAAGGCAGAATTGCGCTCACCGATGGCCATGCGGATCGAACTGACAATAGTACCTCCACCGAAGGCCTTGGCCTTCAAGCGATTCTTTTTTGCGCCTTTGTTGAGCAGACCATTGACCAGCACTTCCATCGAATAGTCTCCATTCAGAATGGTGTCGGTATCGTTGTTTGGGCCACTGGTCGTGGGAAGAAGAAAATGATTCATGCCACCGATTTTCAGCGTCTCGTCATACAGGCAGACGGCAACGCAAGACCCCAACAAAGTGCCAATCGGCAAGCTAGACTCTATGCTCCAGCCTCCCGGATGGATGTTGCGGGCAATACGCTCGTAATCCTTGCCTGTTAACTGCGGAGTAGTGCTCATGGAATAGTTATTCTAACGCTTAGCGACCGGAGATGGTCGCGGCAACATTCATGATCCTGCCAGCAATCAGCTGCAAGTCCATTTCCTCACACACGCCACCGAGCTTCATCGCCTCCTTAGGCATGCCGTAGACCACGCAACTGTCCTCGCATTCGCCTATGGTGTGCGATCCGGCATCGCGCATTTCCTTGAGGCCCCGCGCACCGTCATCCCCCATGCCTGTCATGATGATACCCAACGCATTCTTGCCAGCGCACTTGGCCACCGAGCGAAACAATACATCTACCGACGGCCGGTGACGGTTGACCAGCGGACCATCGACCACCTCGACGTGGTATTGTGCACCGTTGCGCTTGACCATCATGTGTTTGCCACCAGGGGCAATCAAGGCCCGTCCCGGCATCACACGGTCATTATTCTTAGCTTCCAGTACCTCGATCTGGCACAGACTGTTGAGACGCTTGGCGAATTCCTCGGTGAATTTTTCTGGCATGTGCTGCACGATGACAATGCCGGCACAAACACGCGGCAAGGCCCGCAAAACCACTTCCAGCGCCTGCGTACCGCCGGTTGAAGTTCCAATGGCCACCAGTTGCTCAGTGGTCTGCGCCAACTGCGCCGCCGTAGGAGGTGCCAGCATGGCATCGGCATTGAGTTTTGGCGCCAGGCTAGCGGGCAAGGGATGTTGTTGTGTCGTCACCCGCCGCATATTACAACGTGCGGCCGCCTTGACAGCTTCCACCAGATCATTGGAGGCGTCCTGCTGCAAGAATTTCTTCACGGCCATCTTGGGCTTGGTGATGATACTGGTAGCGCCAGCTGCCAACGCATCCATGGTGACACGGGCGCCCTTTTCCGTCAGAGTAGAACAGATCACCACCGGAGTCGGTCGCTCCGTCATGATCTTGTTGAGGAAGGTCAAGCCATACATACGAGGCATCTCGATGTCGAGCACAATCACATCCGGCCATTGCACCTTCATCTTCTCCATGGCAAACAACGGGTCCATGGCCGTCGCGATCACCTCAATGCCGGGTTCGGCACTCAACACATCACGAATCACCTCGCGCACCACGGCAGAATCATCGACAATCAATACCTTGATACTCATCAAGTGGCTCCCAGCTTGCGGTTATCGACGTGCACCATGCGTACTTCGCCACTCCAAACATCAAAAGCCAAACGGCGCCGGCCAAAACTGCCGACATGGTCATCCACTAGTTTGAATCCTTTACCATTCAGCAATTCGTGTGCCTTTTCAATATTCTGCCAGCCTATATCCTTAACGCTGCTTTTGGTTTCGAACATCTTTCCACCACCATACAAACCCACCTGATATTGCTCAGCTTGCGTCCTGCGCTTCTTCAATTCCAACATGAACAGTTCAATCGCCTCGTCCCCATACTTGCCATCCAAAGTCACATGCGGCGCATTACGTGATGGCAGCATGAAATGACACATGCCGCCATGGCGCAGCAGCGGATGCCAAAGCGTAATGGAGATACAGGATCCCAACACCGTGGTAATGCGCAGATTCCCTTCGCCAAAACAGAAATTCCCCGGCTCAAGATAGACTTCACGCAACTGGGAAGTCATCGGCTTATCGCGCCAACGGCTTCTGATAAATCGTCGGCTTGATCTGTGGCAACAAATTGGTGACTCCGTTCAGGGTCTCGGAATGCCCGATGATCAAGAGGCCACCCGGCTTAAGACTTGGAATCAAATTCTCAATGACACGCTTTTTTGTTGGAATATCAAAATAAATCATTACGTTGCGCAAGAAAATTAGATCAAAATCGCCTTGCTTCGGCATGCGCTCAACATTGAGATTGACTGTTTCAAATCTCGTGTGTGATCGCAACTTGCGGTCGATGATAAAAGTCCCCGCCTGGGAACGCACACCCCGCAAGCAGAATTTCTTCAGGTATTCCGGGGGAATCTTGTCCGCCTCATTCATGCGATAGTGACCACGTCGGGCTTGTTCCAACACCGAGGCACTGATATCGGAACCAAAAATTTCCCACAGGCCATTCTCCCCCAACTTGTCAGCCAGTACCATGGCGATGGTATAGGCCTCGGCACCAATGGACGCTGCGGCACTCCAAACCCGAAAAGGTTGATCGCGCCGAACCCTGGGTAAAATCTCATCCTTCAGATAATCAAAATGCTTTTCTTCGCGAAAGAAATAGGTCTCGTTGGTGGTCAGAAGATCAACCATGAAATCCAGTTCATCCTGATGCTGGCCGACATATTTGAAATACTGGGTATAAGTATCGAGGTTCAGGGTCTTCAGTCGTTTAGCCAGACGCCCCGTCAGCAAAACCTTCTTGGCATCGGACAGCGTGATGCCCGCGATGTCATAGAGCAATCGGCTGAACTGCTGAAACTCGGTATCGGTGATCTCGTAGCCCATGCTAAAACACGCCGGCGAACCGGCACGTCATATCTCTCTTTCTTGTAAATAACAAACACAGGGCGCAATAAGCACAGCGTATTGCGCCGCACGAAGAACAGATTCGGCGAATTTAACGTTACGCTAATCCACCCTGCGATAACAGGTTTATGCGGTTGCCGTTGCTTCCGGGTTGATACGCGAGATTTCCGCCATCTCATCCACCGACAGCACACGATCGACATTCAAGATGATGACAAACTTGCCGGCCACCTTGCCCATGCCACGCACGAAATCGATACGGATCTTGGCGCCAAACGCCGGCGGCGGCTCAAT
>CAIJXJ010000306.1 GCA_903824575.1 uncultured Methylobacillus sp. | reverse complement strand
GTATTTCCGGTACTCTTTCTTGCCAGCGATGATATTGATTCTGTTAAGAATGATTTTTCCCATTATCAACCACTCTCATTAAACGATTTGGCCGAACCGTGGAAGAACAACGAATATCTACAGGATTTTTATATCCTGATGAACTGTGACATTCTGGGGATCAGCACCGGTGGTTTTGCCGTAAACGCTTCCCTCCTAAACAAACGAGCAAGTTTATTTGTCGTTCCATCACCCGACAACCAGAAAATTATTCCTTACCACCCTTACGGCATTCAAGAAAATTAACCTGCTTGGATTCTACAAAGTTTAATATGCCCGTTAACGAGTTTCACAAGCCGGTTGTACCCCATTTGAAAAATGAGTTCCCCGTAATTGAAAGATTGAAACATTTGATAGTACTTGTCCCCATTTATAGACCTCAAATGGACCCACTAGAGCAGTATTCTCTGGATGTTTCATTATCCATCTTGGTCGAGCGAAATATACGATTTATCGGGCCTAAAGGAATGGATTTTAGCCTCTATGCGACCCGTTATCCAACTGTTCCAATCATTGGTTTTGATGATAATATTTTCTCATCCATTCAAGCTTACAATCGGCTGCTTTTAAATACGCAGTTTTATCAGATCTTTTCCGATTTCGAATTTATGCTTATCCTGCAAACCGATGCCATTATTTTGCGTGACGAACTGGATTATTGGTGTGGACAACCCTTCGACTACATTGGCGCACCATGGCCTGATGGTTTGGAGTTATTTGTGAATCTAGGTAGATTCGAGGGAAACAATGGCAGAAAAGTTCGCGCCATGGTTGGTAATGGGGGATTAAGCCTGCGTCGTATACGCAAATGCATACCACTTTTAAATGAGTTCCCGGAAGCCATCGATTTTTTTAACCGTTCCGGCTCAAGTGAAGATCTATTTTTTTCCTTCATGGGGCAGCTATCTAGTGATTTTGTCATACCCAATGAAATCACCGCATCGATGTTTTCCCTCGAACTAAAGCCAAGCAATTATGTGGCTGTAAATGGAGGGGAACTTCCGATGGGGGGGCACGCCTGGTGGAAACATGAGCCTGAATTCTGGCGCAAACTGCTGAATGATGCTCCTCCTCTGCCTACAACTTAGGCTCGAAATGAGTTTGTAATACCACCCTCATCTGCAATGCACTCATAAATCTTCATGTCCTGACACGCACCAACCGCAGGATACAAAACAAAAACTTTAAAAAAGGCGACAAGGCTAATTTGCCCTGTCGCCCCAGTTCTGATGCTTACTTGCCAGTCGTGAGAATACCGTTGTTGGTCGGATTCAGAACCGTTGGCGCTGTCAGCGTTGTCGCTGCCGCTACACTCTGCAATGCTGGTAATGGCGTAATTTGCTGACCATTCGCATTGAACTGTGACAACGCACTCACTGCAGTTGCGACACTTGGTACGGTGCCCGTCGCTGTCCCGGTTTGCGCAGTAATACCCGCAAGCGGTGTCGCCGTCGAGCTTGTCGTAGGTGTAGCATTGAAAGCACTGATGGCCTGAACCAGTCCGCCAACACTAGACGTTAAGTTACCTACTGGAACTGCCTGTGTTGCAACTGTTGCTGTCACCGAAGTAACAGGTGCCACCTGCGTTCCTGTATTGGTAAACCAAACATCAGCCATCGCATGCGTCTTGCCATCCGCTGTCTGGTAACCGGAGAGTTGCCCAATAACGTTTCCATTATTGGTTGCCATGGATGTGGTATAGCTTAGATCCAAAGCTGTAATTCCCAGTGAATCCAATGTGCTGAGTGTACCAGCGCTAGTATTAGGACTGGTATCGACCCAGACCTTGAGTTGGGCCCATTGCGCATCTGAGCTGGTTATTAGTCCATCTCCGTTTGAATCCAGCGCAGCCAACGCAGTAAAACCGTTAGACGCCTTCTCACCATTGGCCAGCAAGGTGTTGTTACCAAACAGTTCGCTGCCGCTATCGATTGTTCCGTTGTGATTGCGATCCAGCACCAAGAAGCCTTCGCCGCTCGTGATCCAGCCGGTGCTCACTTGTTGGCCAGTCGCATTCAAGTCAAATGTCACCCCAGCCGTAATGCTCTGAGTCTGGATGCCGTTGCCGGACAAATCAAGAACCAATGGCGACCCTAGATGGAGTGCCTGGAACTGAGAAGTCGTCAATGCATTCAGTTGACTAGATGACAACGCCATGACCTGAGTAGTCGTCAGCGCCTGC
>CAIJXJ010000305.1 GCA_903824575.1 uncultured Methylobacillus sp. | reverse complement strand
TCGACATCAAGACCGTCGTCGTTTCCTGCGGTACCTGCATGGATCAGTTGCTGAAATACCAGTTTGAGAAGATCTTTCCGGGCTGCCGCTTGCTCGATATTCACGAGTATCTGATGGAGAAGGGCGTCAAGGTCGAGGGCGCGACCGGCACCCGCTACATGTACCACGAGCCTTGCCATACCCCGATGAAGACCTATGCTTCGAGCCAGGTGACAAAGCAGTTGATGGGTACCGAGGTGCCCTTGAATGAACGCTGCTGCGGCGAATCAGGCACCTTCGCCGTCAGCCGTCCCGACATCGCCAGCCAGGTTAAGATGCGCAAGCAGGAGGAACTGGAAAAAGGCATGCAGAAGCTCGGCCTGACGCCGGGTGCGCCCGAACAGCCGGTGAAGATTTTGACCTCCTGCCCGTCTTGCCTGCAAGGTTTGGCGCGTTATGGCGAGGATACTGGCATCAGCACTGATTACATTGTGGTGGAGATGGCCAGGCACCTGTTGGGTGCGACCTGGATGGAAGATTACGTGGCCCGCGTTAATCAGGGTGGCATCGAGAAGGTGCTGCTGTAGCCAGCTTATCAGTTCTGATGCCAGTTCAAGAACAGGATAATGCCACCGTCCAGCATTGTTGCAGATGAGCTTCCACGAAATCGACAACAACAGAATCAAGCTTTCCAGAATCCACCTGATTCTTCAGTATTTTTAATATTTGTTCAGGGGTGAGCGGGTCACGGTATGGGCGCTTTTGAGCCAGGGCTTGAAAAACGTCAGCAACGGCGATGATTCTGGCTTCAATGGAAATTCCCGTTCTTCCTGTATGGTAGGGGTAACCGGAACCGTCTACGCGCTCATGATGTTGTGCCGCCCACAGGGCAACCTCTTCCAGACCCTGTATGGTTTTCAGTATGTTGAACGTATCAAAGCTGTGACGTTGAACCATGGCGTATTCTTCAGGAGTTAATTCTCCAGGTTTATCAAGCAGTTCATCGGGGACTCGCAACTTTCCCAGGTCATGCAGCAATCCCGCAAATTCGAGCATTTCACAGCTGCGCTCGGAAAGTCGAAAGAACTCTCCGATAAAGCGCGAAAGGTTGGCCACACCGTCTGAATGCTCACAGGTAAAAGTGCTCTTGGCATCTACAATGATGGAGAAAATATGGATGATGCTTCTGAGTTCGCTGAAGCTTACATCCCTAAATTTTTCATGGGACATCCAGGTCGCGGTATATCCATTGATATGTTCGCTTTCCAGGCAAAACCAGAAAGCCTCGGAGCGGGAAATCTCAAGAAAAGCATCGACGAGTTCAGGGCAAAACCAATCTCCACGCTTTCCAAGTATTGTTTTAAGAGTCTCTTCCCGGCCTAACAGGATATTGGACTGATCTTTGAGTGATGACAATGTCAGGATGTCTACCCGGTCTGCCAGATAAATGCAATTTGCACTCAGCTTTACTTCCAGAGGCAAATCCAGATCCTTCAGGTCGGACCAGTGTGTGTGGTGATGCTTTACAACGTCGGTAAGTCCGGAAAGCAGCGAACAATTCTTCAGCAAGGTCGCGCCAACGTCACAATGATCCTTTTCATCCTCCCACTGCAATTGTGCCAGTCTTGAGTGAATGATTGTCTTGGAAACGCCGCAGTCATGGAGAATTCCTGCTTGAAAAAGGTCATCCAAGCGTTGACCTTGCCACCCAAGTTGTTTGCCACACTCTGCAGCCATGTAGGCGACACGCTTTCCATGGTGAATATGTGTTACACCCACCAGATCCAGGGCGTCGGACAAAGAGTAAACAACTTGGTGTAGATTAATATTGAATATCGACATCCTGACCGCAACCTTTTTTTATAACCGACAGTATTACTCTAGCATGAATAGTAAATCCACTATAAATTCACTAACAGTCATGGCTGAAATGCCACCACTGATAATGAAACCCACAAGCGTTCCTCAGCGAGGCGGGCAAGGCCACGGAAAATAAAAAAGCCCGCAAAGCGGGCTTTTTTTCAAACTGTTTTAGACTCGCGTCCTACTTCAGCTTGGTTTCCTTGTACAGCACGTGCTGACGCACGACTGGATCAAATTTCTTTATTTCCATTTTGCCTGGCATGGTGCGCTTGTTCTTGGTCGTGGTGTAGAAATGACCAGTACCGGCACTTGATTCCAACTTGATTTTTTCACGCATGATCAATACCCCTTAAATCTTTTCGCCGGCGGCGCGCATCTTGACCAGGACGGCGTCAATGCCATTCTTGTCAATAGTGCGCAACGCGGCATTAGTGATGCGCATGCTTACCCAGCGATTCTCGCTCTCAACCCAGAACTTGCGATTCTGCAGATTGGGCAGAAAGCGACGCTTGGTCTTGTTATTTGCGTGGGAAACATTGTTTCCTACCATCGGCTTTTTGCCGGTTACCTGACAGACGCGTGCCATGGGATGTCTCCGAATTACGAAAAACCGCTTTTATATCATGAAAGTGGGGTTGGACTCAACTTAAAAAAACAAATTAAGTCATGCAGCACGCGGGAAAAAATGAGAAAGCTATCCGTGATCTGGCTTCCCTCGGTGCTGTTGAGCCCTTCTGCGGCTAAATTTTTTAGTGTTTCCCGGTACTGCCGAATCCGCCGTCGCCACGATCACTGGCGGCAAAATCCTCGACCAGATTGAACTCGGCATGCTGTACCGGCACGATCACCAGTTGCGCGATACGCTCCAGCGGGTTAAGGATAAATGGCGTGCGACTCCGATTCCAGCAGGACACCAGCAACTGGCCTTGATAATCGGAATCGATCAGTCCGACCAGGTTGCCGAGCACGATGCCGTGCTTGTGTCCCAACCCTGAACGCGGCAGGATCAGGGCGGCATAGCCGGGATCAGCCAGATGAATAGCCATGCCGGTCGGGATCATCTCGGTGTCGCCAGGCTGGACGGTTATTACGTGTTCGATGCAGGCACGCAAATCGAGGCCAGCCGAGCCGGCCGTGGCATAGGCGGGCAAGCAATGGTGCAGGCGTGGATCGAGTATCTTGAGGTCAACTTTAACGGTCATGGCGATTCTTTCTTGTTGAAGGCAGCATTTTTACCACATGCCGCAGCAGTTGCCTCGCCAGCACCAGCTTGGGTGCACGCGGCAAGGGGTGAGCGCCTTGGTCATCAAGCAGCACCAGTTCGCTGTCATCACCGCCGAAGGCATCCTGAAGCAGGTTGGCCGCGAGTAGCGGCAGATTCTTGCGGCGGCGTTTGTGTTCGGCGAATTCGTAAAGGTTTTCACTTTCTGCTGCGAAGCCGACGCAGAACGGCGGGTTGGGCAGATTGCTCACATTGGCCAGGATATCGGGATTGGGCGCCAGTTCCAAAGTGAGAATATGTGCGTCCTTCTTGATCTTCTGCTCGCTCGGGTTGAGTACGTAATAATCGGCAACAGCGGCCACACTGATGAAGATGTCCTGATTGTTCAGGTTCTCCATGACGGCAGTCAGCATCTGTTGGGCGCTGATCACCTTGATCAGAGTGGCGCCCAGTGGCGGTTTTTGGCTGCTCTGGCCGCTGACCAGAGTCACCTCTGCACCCATCTCAAGAGCCGCCCGGGCGATGGCATAGCCCATCTTGCCGGAGGACAGATTGGTGATGCCGCGCGCTGCATCGATGGCCTCGAAGGTTGGGCCGGCGGTGAGCAAGACCCTTTTGCCCGCCAGCAGTTTTGGTTGCAGGCAGGCTTCCATGGCCTCCAGCAACTCCTGTGGTTCCAGCATGCGGCCGAGACCGGTGTCGCCGCAGGCCTGGTCGCCACTGTTTGGCCCCAGGAGATGGATGCCGTCGTTCTTTAATTGCCCCACGTTGCGCACGGTGGCCGCGTTCTCCCACATCTGCAGGTTCATGGCGGGGGCGACCATCAGCGGACAATCGCCACGTGCCAGGCAAATAGTGGACAGTAGGTCGGAGGCCGCTCCCTGTGCCAGTTTCGCCATGAAGTCTGCGCTGGAAGGTGCAATCAGGATGGCATCCGCATCGCGTGAAAATTCGATGTGTGCCATGCCGTTGTCAACACGGGAATCCCACAGGTCGGTAAACACAGGCTTGCCGGACAAGGCTTGCAAGGTCACCGGCGTGATGAACTGACAGGCTGCCTCGGTCATCACCACTTGCACGTCAATGCCTTCCCGAACCAGTAGGCGTACCAGTTCTGCCGCCTTGTAAGCGGCAATGCCACCGGTGATGCCCACCAGCAGGCGCTTGATGGAAGAATGGGCCATAATTGCTACCGTAACATGAGTCCTTTGATTCTATACGAAAGGCATTGCCATGGCGATTACGGACTGGCCGGTAAATGAACGTCCACGCGAGAAATTGCTGGCCAAGGGCGTGCAGGCACTCTCCGATGCCGAACTGCTTGCGATCTTCCTGCGTGTAGGCGTCAGCGGTGAAAGTGCTGTCGATCTGGCGCGGGATCTGCTGAACACTTTTGGCAGTCTGGGTGGCATTCAAGCAGCCAGTCGAGAAGGTCTGACCGCCATTCGTGGTATCGGGGACAGCAAGTTTGTTCAGCTTCAGGCTATTTTCGAGATGGCACGAAGGGCGCTGACCGAGGAGATGCAGCAGCGCGACGTGCTGACATCCCCGCAATCTGTGCGTGATTATCTGCGCCTCAAACTGGGTGGCCTGTCGCGAGAGGTTTTCATGGTGCTGTTTCTTGATGCGCAGAACCGTGTGGTGGCGCAGGAAGAATTGTTTGCCGGAACGTTGACGCAGACTTCGGTGTTTCCACGCGAAGTGATCAAGCGTGCACTCCATCACAATGCCGCTGCGGTAATTTTTGCCCACAATCATCCTTCAGGCGTGGCAGAACCCAGTCGGGCGGATGAGCAATTAACCACGGCCTTGAAACTGGCACTGGCAATGATTGATATCCGCGTGCTCGATCATTTCGTCATTGCGGGCAATCTGGCGGAGTCGTTTGCCGAGCGGGGGTTACTCTAGCCAGGGCTTGCCCGTAGAGGCATGTCCGCAGGTAACCGCCGCCTGCGCGGGAGTCAAGGAGAAATGGGCGCTATGCAACATCGTTATATGTCAGCAGAACCACGATTTCTTTACCAATGGGATGGACTCCACCTCACCTGGACGGCATCAATGTGCCAAACTGGAGTTGCATGACAACCTTTAAACGGGAGAGGTCTGCGGCATCGGTTTCCGCCCTACCTGAACCGGAAACCTACGGCACAATGTTGGTGGGTTTTGGACTGATGAGTTTCATCGCACCTCGCTGCAGGAACGATCAGGCCCGATTATAGGGACAATAATAGTATTGTGGGTGGAAGGCCCATTAAAACAGCCTTGCGCTTGGCTGATAAAGCGCACTATGCAAGCGGCAGGGCATATCTTGAGCAGCAAGACGAATACCACTTATAATCACAATGCCATTCGCACAATTTCACTATAGGGATTTGACATGACTACAGAGCAACTTGAAATTGTAGCCGATGTGCTTGCCGCACTCGACGCCGATCAACTGGAGCTGCCAGTGTTACCGGACATGGCGCTTAAAATCAGAAGCTTGATTGAGGATTCGAGCAGTTCAACCGGCCAATTTGTCCAGTTAGTATCAACCGACCTGTCAATTTCCCTGTATATCATTAAGGTAGCTAACAGCGCGGCTTACTGCAGGGGGCGGCCGGTGGCCAATTTGCATGATGCAATTCCACACCTGGGTTACCGCATGCTGTTTAACATGGTGATGACCTTAACCATGACGAAGCTGTTTCGAGCTCATAGCCAACTCATCAACAACAAATTGAAAGAGCTTTGGGAGCATAGTCGCAATCTGGCAGCATGCTGCTATGTGCTGGCACAGCAGCGCAAATATCTCAAACAGGATCAGGCCATACTGGCCGGGCTTGTGCATGACATTGGTGCACTGCCACTATATCTATATGCTGATCGCCATCATCCGAACATCAGTGAAAATGAGCTTGTCGAATTGACGAACAAATTTTCTACATCGGTTGGCATCAAGTTGCTACGCAGCTGGCACTTTCCAGATGAGCTGGTGGATGTCATCGCCGGTAATGAAAACAAAAAAAATATAGTGCCGGCAGGCGAAGCGGATTATGCGGATGTAGTCGCGCTGGCGAATCAGATCGTCATGTCCACGGCTGATACCGTCTCCTGGACCAATGTCGAGGCAGCAGAAGCGTTGGGCTACTTTCCAGAGGACTGCAAAAACTTCATATCAAACCATGCCGGGCAATTTGCCGAGATCAATGAAATATTGAATATTGGCGCGGTGTAGGGGCCTCGATAATCTCGGATTACTTAAAATCGGCGACTAACTGTTTTTCGAATTTGTGAGGCGATCCTATCGATTTGACCGGCGCGATCAGCACTGAATGGTGAACAGTTTAATCATAGCCGTTCACATTGTTTGATTGCCAACGCCAGGTGTCAATGCACATGGCCTCAATACCAAGTTCAGCGCGCCACCCCAGTTTCTCGGCTGCCAAGCTTGGATCGGCAAAACAGCAGGCGATATCGCCTGTGCGCCGACCGACGATGCGATAGGCGATTTTTTTAGATGATGCGGCCTCGAAGGCTGCAACCATCTCCAGAACGCTATAACCACGTCCAGTACCAAGATTGACGGTCAGCAGGCCGGCGTTTTTCGACATATAATCCAGCGCCGCTAAATGCCCGCGGGCCAGATCGACCACATGAATATAATCTCGCACTCCGGTGCCATCAGGGGTGGCATAGTCGTTGCCGAAAACGTTCAAGAATTCGCGGCGTTCAGCGGCCACTTGCGCCACGAAAGGCATCAGATTGTTGGGGATGCCGTTGGGATCTTCCCCGATCATGCCGCTGGAGTGCGCGCCTACCGGATTGAAGTAGCGAAGAATTGTCATTCGCCACAGAGGGTCGGACAGTTGCAAGTCGCGCAAAATGTTCTCGACCATCAGCTTGCTGCTACCATAAGGGTTGGTTGTTCCGCCAATAGGGAAATCTTCCCGGATAGGCACCGCATAGGGGTCGCCATAGACTGTGGCCGAAGAACTGAACACCAGCTGACGCACACCTGCTTCTGCCATGACCTCGCATAGTGCGATGGATCCTGCAACATTGTTGTCATAGTAGCGGAGGGGTTGCTCGACTGACTCACCCACCGCCTTGAGGCCGGCGAAATGGATGACAGATTCAATGTCATGCTGCGCGAATACGGCTCGCATACCCTGCCGGTCACGAATATCCAGTTGATGAAATTTTACACTGAGTCCGGAAATGCGCTCGACCCTGGCCAGGGCTTCAGGCTTACTGTTAGCCAGATTGTCCACCACCACCACTTCGAAGCCTGCGGACAGTAATTCTACGCAAGTGTGCGAGCCGATGTAGCCGCAACCGCCTGTCACCAATATCTTTTTCTTATTCATTAGAACATCCCGCGATTAATAATTGTGCCTGTAGACGAGCATAAAAATCATAACTGCAATGTGCATTAGTTTGCATCACGCATAGTACAGTTTGAATGATGATTTTGGGTATTATGGTGGGATTTGATAGAGTGAACAATAGCCCGTTTAGACTAAGCGCCTGTTGAATTTTAAACAGGGATGCCCGGTTGAGCGAGGTGGCACCATGTATTTGGCATTTTCATAAGTCTTATTTTATGCAAGTCAAACAAATTCCATCAAATAAAACGAATGCATACTGATATGATTGCTGGCCTTGACCTTGGAATAGTACTTAGATGAACCTTGTAATGCAGCGCCCGGCCATAAGCAGCCCCCCATGAACCTGTACGCCGTCCTCCCGCAATCGAACAATGCCTGGCATCTGATCACCCGCCTTGGTGCAGCGAGCCTGATGATTCCGGTGCTTATTATGGTGGTCATCGGGCTTTGGCAATCTGATCAGAAAAGAGCCATTTTTTTATGGGTGTCATCTCTGACCCTGGCCATTATCGTGACTGTTGTCAGCAAGGTCTTATTCATTGGCTGGGGCATTGGCATCGCAGCGCTCGACTTTACCGGAATCAGCGGCCATGCTTTGCTTGCGACTTCTATCCTTCCAGTGTTGTTTTATCTCGTCATCGGAACGGCTCAGAAAAAACTTGGATGGCTCGGCTTGTGGCTTGGCTTGGCGCTAGCAATTGCCGTCGCCATATCCCGTCTCGTGATTGGGGCGCACAGTTTCAGTGAGGTTTTCGCCGGTTGCCTCTTAGGAATGGGGGTCTCTGGTCTGGGGATACGCACCATGACCCTGACCAACCAGAATTTGCGACCAGGCCTCGTGCGCGTCTCTTTGCTGATCCTGCTACTGGCATTTGATTCGAATTCATCTGGCTATCTGCCATCCCATTATCTTGAAATCAGACTCGCACTGTTCTTGTCAGGGCACGACCATCCCTATTCGCGCGCCCATAGTCTTCCGGTCTCGAGTGCGACCACTTCGTTGCTATGGGCTAGAAGAACGGCCAAGGACAGACCTACATAACCGGTTCCGGCGATTGCGATTTTCATTGATCAATTCTTTCGTTCGCTGCTTTTTTATAATTCGACTGAACCGCGAATAGTGCAGGCCAAAATGTTCCCCAATCTCCTTCAACCCATAACCACCGCCCGCATAGGCTTGTGCAATCGCCTCATCACGGCGATAACACGAGTTCGAATCTCGTTGGGCGCGCCACTAAAAACAGTGAGTTAGCGTATCCCCTCAACTGTGGATAGTTGCCAGCTTAGCGCAATGCTTTTTCATTCCACTGAAAATCGCCTCTGCGAGATCCATAGGAAAGTTGTCAGGCAACAGTTTACTCACTTCGTTAATCACAGCATCCGAAGACCCAATGATTTCCTCAATCAATTGCTCTGCCGCTTCTGCCCCGAGCCCCACTTGTTGGGCTTGGGAAACCCAGTGCCGTCGCTGGATCTTCTCGATCAGGTAGTAATTGGTACTTCCCCGCACCGCTATTGCGAGTTTTGCCTTCTGCAGCGGGATTTTATTCTTTCCTTTTCCTATGACGGGATGGGCAGAAAGTACGTCATAGATTGGTGTGGCGTGATAGCGGCTCCTTGCCAGATGAGTAATGCTGAAGTTTTTTCCATGGCCATCAGTGGCGGCAAGCACCCAAAAAATGAGCTGAGTCTTGAAGAAGTTTCTCCGGTCTTGTTCGGCATTGTCCGATCCGAGAAGTAGCTCCATGATTTGAGCGATGCCAGGTCCACCGTCTGACTGATATTTGCGTAGTGGTGACGTACCCGTTGCTTGACACATATCTTCCTGGGGAAGACGGATGATCCAACTTCCATCGCTTGAGGGTGCTCGGTCGAATCGTTCTACAACGAGAATTTTTTTGTCTTCGAAGTGTTCGATTTCGCACCTCGCTATCGGAACTTTGTAAGCATTCACGATTTTCGAGGACAACCATTCGTTCTCAACCGAGGTACGCATATCGGCCTGCATATGGCCGACCAAACCTAAGGGCAGTTTGAAAATGTGAGTTGTCGGAGTGCTCCCATGGGGAAGGAGCCATTGGCCATTATGGTGTAACAAAGCAGTTTTTTCTTGAGCTCCCGCAATAGAAAGTCTTAAATCTTCATCGTGATCATGTTGCCCCAATGCTTGAGTTGATGTGGTGTTGCGTAGTAGTTGGGCGATCCTGGCTACGCTCAATATTTCGCCCCTGATTTCAAACAGATCCGACGGCGTTTCATCTTCTGGAAGAAGTTGTATTGCGCCAGCGCAGTCGCGGCCTAGCTTCGCGAGCAGTTGAAAGGGATCAATCCCCCCTGTTTGGTGGCGCTGAGCCAAGCGACGGCGAATGGCGTCGTTGTCGGGCAAGAGATTGTCGAAATAGTCAGTAACGATCTGTCCGTGGTAGGGCGCGTTGCCCGGCAAAAAGGGGAGTGATAAAGATAAAGGGCGGCCTTGTTCATCAGTGAGCCACTCATTAAAGTAGCCAAGTCGTTCGCCTTGTCGGGTGGCCTCCCAGTACCCTACCGGAATACCGTTCATCCAGATGTTCAACTTTTGTGTTTTTGAACGGCGTCCCATGATTACCAGCTTTCCTTCTTCTGTCTGGTGGAAATAATGCGGAGCGGTTTTATAACCGCTGACGATTTCTTTTTCTTAATAGTTTCTGCGCTGACCGTTTTGCGGATCTTCTGATTTGAAGTTTTGACAGCAGTGACGTTCTTGCCCATAGCAGAGGAGATGCGGCTCATGTTGGTGACGGCAACGGCTTGGTTCAGAGAGATTTCAACACCCAATATGCGCAGTACCATGAAAAGCCTATCAAGCGTGGTTGTCGCTGGATTGGCTTCAAAGTAGGCATAACTTTGCTGAGTGATTCCCAACTTTTCAGCCATGGCTGCCTGAGTTAGTCCGCGCTCCTTGCGAAACCCCTTGAGAATTAAGGGTAGCTGGCTGAGGGTCTTAATGGGGTAGTTCACTTTTTCCTCCGTTATAAACTTTGCGGCAATACAGATTATGGTCCGTAAAGTAAATTTACAGTCCTATGTTTGTATATTACATTTACATAGCATGGTTTGTAAATGTAATTTACAGTCGGTGCTTTGTATTTTGGATGTCAGTTTTTGGGATTTGTTAACTGCTTGTGACTGCGTAACGTTGGTGCTTGTCATAAAATTACGCGTAACACCTCCCCGGCAAGGCTTTTATGCGCGCGCAGGGCGATTGATTTTATCGAGGAGGTGTTCATTTAAGATGCGAATACCTCTTGAGCATCGCAAGCGTCTTGTGGCCGGTGACCCTGGCGGCTTCAATATCGCCAAAGCCCTTCTCGAATAAGCGGCTGGTGGCTTCATGGCGCATGTCATGCATACGCAAGTCTGGCGCTCCGATTGCTACTCGCGCCAGCTTCCATGCGTGCCGCAATTGTCCGATGGTAATATTGAGAATGTCGCCCTTAATGCCTCGCGGAAGCCCTTTAATCGCATCCAGTGCGGCATTTGAAAGTGGAATATATCGCGCATCGTCGGTCTTGGTGTCAGCAGCTTTAAGCATTAAATAGCTATTATTTAAATCGAGATTTTCCCACTTCATGGACAGTATCTCGCCCCGACGCATTGCAGTTTCAACACTGAGGACAAAAACGACTTTGGCTTGACCGGTAAGTTGTTCCAGCATTAGCGCATATTCATTGCCGCGCAAGCGTCGATCCCTTGGCGCTCCGTCCTTTGGTCTGGCTGACTTCGGCACATTGGCGCAAGGATTGGAATCAATCTTATTCCACTCTGTCGCGGCGATTTCGAAGATGTGGCGGATCAGATTGAAGTAACGGCGGACAGTGGCATCAGTCGCAACCGTTTTTTTAAGTACGCGAACATCCGTTTTTGTTTTTGTATCTTTCGCTTTAATGTACCTGCCGCTGGTCTTGATCCATTCCATCAGCTTGATGATATCCGTCGATTTGATCTGATAGAGCGGCATTGTCGCAATGTCACTGCGCGCCAGCTTGTCCAGTTGGGATTTTTCTTTCTCCCATCCCTTTTTCTTTTCTGATTTGTCTTTCCGGTATTTTTCTATAGCTTGGGCAAAAGTAAAAAACTTGTTTTCAACTTTCTTTGCACGCGCCACAAAAGTCGCCTGCTCATTTGTATCCAAGGCGGCATTCGCCAAGGTCAGGTCGCGGAAGATTCGTGCATCCGCCAGAGTGTCAAAAGATTTGTCGATAAGATGCCCGCCGCGCATGAGCTTTACTCTAAAGCTCATTACTCCCTGCTGAGTGATGCAGGTATCGACCTTACAAGGAT
>CAIJXJ010000304.1 GCA_903824575.1 uncultured Methylobacillus sp. | reverse complement strand
TGTTGAAAAAGTTTCCCAGCGCGGTGGTGACGTCTGCCGGCTTGGTAGCGCTGGTGAGCGTCGTCATGGCCTTGGCCGCTACCTGGCCGCTCGACAGCGCGGACTGCAGCAGGCCAAATTTGGAAATCTGTGCCGTGGTGACTGCCGCATCGGACTGTATGCGTTGCTCCGCCTGGGCCAGAAAGGGCGAGACCGTGCTGGCAGCCGTACTGGCAGTGCTGGAAGTGCTGGCCTTGGATGTGGTACTGCTGCCACTGCTACTACCAAGAAGGCTGGAGCTGGTGCCACTGAGAAGTGAGCCGATGGTCATGAAGTTGTGCCCTAGGTTCGACGCTCAAGCCTAACCCTGCGTTACGCAAACCAAGGCTTGAAAAGCGGTCAGTAAGTGAGGCTTTTTAGGAATATCAACAGAGGGCTGTTTCACGACAATTTGTCACCTATTTGCGCGGGCACGTCAGGAACCAGGTTCAAATAATGCTCGAAGTCACTCCGAATTCCTCTGCCAGCTTCTGATTTCAGATAGTCCAGTGTCATTACGGAGGCCATTTTCTCAGATGCGGCACTGGCGATGAATTGGTTCACGGAAACATCGTCGCGCGCAGCCAATTCCTTGATCTTTTGATGAACCGAATTGGGAAGGCGAATAGTCAATGCAGTCATGAAGTAGTCCTCATTAAATTTAGAAAATCAGCAGGTTTGATGGCCTGCACCTTCAACTCCTCGACCCGGCGAAAGTCTCTTATGTTGTGGGTAACAATAAACTGGCTACCCGACGCCACCGCACATTCCAGCACCATATCGTCGTCCGGGTAGCTCAGGAACGGCCGCCACAAAAAGTGAACATCCTGCAGATGGGCCATCGATGCCAAGTAGCGCAAGTAGCGCATCGTCAAATCAACAGAAGCGCCAGGCGGCATGTGCTCCGCGCGTGTCATCACTGACTGCCATTCCGTATACATGGGAATGGTCAGAGCCAATTCGAACCGGGGCGATGGCAACATGGACAGCAACTGGAAGCTGGCTCCATTGCGGGAACGTGCAGCGGCAACCAGCACCGACGTGTCAAACACCACTCTCATTCGACTTCGCATTAATGGTTGCACTGGCATAACCATATGCTAAACGTTGTTGGGATGCTTGCAACAGAAATTTTGGAATTAGCCTTAGCCTTTTACCGGCACCATGGTCTGATAGCACCGAACAGCCAGCCCATGAGCTTGTTTCGGTGTTGGCATGTTGGCGCCGACCCGAACTTGACCAAGGGTCAAATGGTCGTCGGCCGCAACACTCTGGAGTGCGCAGCACGCCGGTTCTTGCTGCTTACGGCATATTGCCGTATGATTTTCATTTAAGGAAATTTCCATGGCACAAGCCGCAACCACTGCACGACTGGAAGCCCGTATCAGCTTCGATCTGCACGCCACACTGAAGCGGGCTGCCGAGCTACAAGGTCGGACCATGACCGACTTTGTGGTGAGTGCAGTCCAGGAAGCTGCTCAGCGGGCCATTGACCAGGCAGAAATCATTCGCCTGACATTGGCAGACCAGGAACGATTCGCTCAGGCGCTGATG
The DNA here is from genome assembly GCA_903824575.1 of uncultured Methylobacillus sp. Classification (GTDB taxonomy): domain Bacteria; phylum Pseudomonadota; class Gammaproteobacteria; order Burkholderiales; family Methylophilaceae; genus CAIJXJ01. Next base: position 966 of record CAIJXJ010000304.1, on the reverse strand, counting down.
AGCCCGCCTGAACCCACGCCCGCATTACAACGCGCTTTTGTCCGTCGTCAAAGGCTCTTGAAGACTGTATGAGCGAGGCGCCATTCCAGGTCCTTGCATTGCACAGTTCGCATGACCGCGCCGGATTCCAATGCGGCTCAGATCCACTGGACCGCTACTTTCAGCAGCATGTTTCCCAGGACGTTCGCCGACGTGTCACGGCTTGCTATGTAGCAGTGAGCAACGATCAGCGTATCGCTGGCTTTTACACATTGGCGTCGGCATCCGTGTTGCTTGCGGACCTTCCAGTGACTATGGCCAAGAAACTACCGCGTTATCCACTGGTGCCGGCAGTACGGATGGGGCGTCTGGCTGTCGATCAGAAATATAAAGGCCTGGGCCTTGGCGAATCCGTCGAGCAGATGCGGCACGGCACTGCGTTCGAACCCGAGTGCGACACTGACGACGGCGGAGTACGGCATCGCGGCGAGCGATGCCAACGGCGTAGCGCCGCCGATCTCCAGCCGCGCCAGCGCCGGCGCCGAGCTGCAGAGGATCACTTGATCGAAATCCGTCGAACCCGACATGGGCGTACCGCCCGTGTCAGAAGAGGATTGTTTCAAGGCAAAAAATCCTGCCTCCGTGCTGCTCCGATCTTGAGCGCGGATATGCACGCGCCACGCCACCGCGCCCCGTTCGATGCCGACGACCTCGGTGTTCGGGCGAAACGCTTCGCCCAGCTGCCGCGCCAGTGTCGCCGGCAGTGTTTGCATGCCGCCGCGAAACGACACCAGCCGCGCCTTGGTGCGCTCGCCCGACTTCCGCTTTGCCCGCATCAGAGCGATCGAACCTTTCACGAGCGAGCCGTGGTTCTGTTCGAGCCGCCACAGCCGCGGCAACGCGTGCCGCACGCACAGATCCTCCGGCGCACACGCATAGACGCCGCCGATGAAGGGATTGACCGCATAGTCGAGAAACTCCTGCCCC
>CAIJXJ010000303.1 GCA_903824575.1 uncultured Methylobacillus sp. | reverse complement strand
CCCAACATGCGCATGGCCTGATCGGCAATTTCAAGGTCACGTTTCGAAGGTGACGAAAACGCCCCGATGTAGGCGGCCCTTCCCATCTCGACAATCTGCTCGACAGTGTACGGAAACGGCGGTTCATGCTCTTGCGGAACCACGGACATCAGCCGTGCGCGCTTCCACGTGGGGAGCGCCAGCAAATTGCCGTCCTCGTAGGACACGGTTCCGCTCTGTGCTTTCCAGAGTCCGGCCATACATTTGAAAATCGTCGTCTTTCCCGAGCCATTGGGACCAAGGATCACACTAACCGTTCCCGGTTCTGCACGGAACGAGACATCACACAGCACCTGTTGGTGACTTCTGGCATGACGAAAGCTGAGGTTACTGACAATCATCCTCGCCCCCAACTTTCTTCACCACCCTTTTTCATCAGGAAGAAGAAGAACGGCGCGCCGAGAATCGCAGTGACGATTCCGACAGGAATGTCGAAGCTCGTCAGAGCGCGCGCAATAGTATCCGCCAAAATCATGAACGCGGCTCCTCCCGCGATGCTGAGAGGAACCAGCCTTTTGTGATCGGGGCCTTGCACCATACGAATAAGGTGCGGAACCATCAGGCCGACCCATCCGATGATGCCGCTGACCGAAACTGCCAGGCTAACCGCCAGCGACGAGCAAACAAGGAAAATCAGCCGGTCACGCTTCAAGTGAATTCCGAGCGTCTTGGCTTCCTCTTCTCCCATGCTCATCACATTCAATCGCCAACGCATAAGCACCACGGGAAGCAGACCGATGATGGTCCCGAGCAACGCAATACGAACCAGCTTCCAGTCGGCCAAGGCAAAGCTTCCCATGAGCCAGAAGACGATGCTCTGCAATTTATTGGGATCGACCAGGAACTTAACGATCGAAACCAACGCGGTAAAGAAGGCCGAGATGATGACGCCAGAAAGAATCAGCGGCAGACGCGAGATTTCTCCCCTCGTTTTGGCCATCGAGTACGAGATTCCAACTGCGGCAAGGCCCAAGCAGAAGGCCAGCGGCTGTACCGACCATGCAGGAAAAAAGCCAACAGACAGCGCACAGCCCAGAGACGCCCCCGCAGAAATTCCTAGAATGTATGGATCGACCAGCGGATTGCGGAAGATTCCCTGCAATACAACGCCCGATCCAGAAAGCGACATACCAACCAGGCCAGCTAAAATCACGCGCGGCAGGCGCACGTCGAGAAGAATCGACTTCTCCGCCACATCTCCCGGATCAAAGCCATGAAAAAGAGTGCCTGCCAGGACGCGCAAAATCATGCCCGGTGAGACTTGGTAGCTCCCAATAAAGAGAGCAAACCAAGCGGCGATGAACGGAGAAGCAAGGATGATCCCAGCGGTAATCAGTTTGCCCTTAGAATGCACCTGCACCTGCCTTTCCAAGAGGCACTCCAAAGACCTTTCGATCGAAACTGTCAGCCACAGAATAGAGATTGATTCCTTGATAGCGCTCCGGATAGAGCTTCATCGCCATCCAAAGAGAAACCGGCGCGAGGCGTGGTGACCACGTAGACCACTCGGGCGCTTTGTACACCTGATGATTCCGCACCGCCTTCACGTGCTGCCATTGAGGGCTGCTCATGATGTCTTGCGCTGAATATTTCGCATTTCCCCAGATAAAGATCACATCAGGGTTCCAACCGATGATCGTTTCAATCGATACGTCCGCATTGCGCTGCGTGATTCCTCCTGCAACATTGCGTCCCCCTATCAGATTGAGGAGATTGTCGGTCATTCCTCCACCACCTGCGACCGTATTCTGCCGTCCGCCGATCCACAAGACCTTCTTGCGCTGATTCACAGGAATTGAGTTTGTCCGTGAGCGGACCATATTGAAGATGCCATCCATCTGTTGAAGGGTGAATGCCGCTTCCTTCTCCCGATGAAACATGATTCCGAGTAGATGCGTCACATCGTAGAGTTCGCCGATGCTGTCCGGATAAACGGCAATCACTTTAATGCCGTGCTCGCGCATATATTGGACGTTCTCCGGCTTGAAGGTCCATGTGATGACCATATCCGGCCTTAGCTTAAGCAATGCTTCGGCATTCAGATCTGTTCCGCTTCCGACAGAGGGGATGCTTTCTTCGATGTCTGGTTTGACCTGTCGTATGAGGTCGTTTTGGTAGGCATAGCGGCCGATTCCAGCGACCTGATTCCAACAGTGAAGTGCAGGAAGAAATTCATATAGTTGCATGACCACGGCTCGATGCACCGGCGGTACGAATTCTACCTTCTGCCCCAACTTGTCCTGATAGACGACCTTATGCTGCGCGAAGGCAGCATAAGGAATAAGCAAAAATGAGAGAAGGCAAAACCGCCGAAAAGCCTTCATGTGTTTCATCGTTCTCATAGATGGAATCGCACTCCTCCCATCGTCGTACGTCCCGGAGAAACGTAGTACTGATAATAGGAGCGATCCAGCAGATTATCGACGCTTCCATAGATGGTGAAATGCTTGTTAAGTTCGTAGTTCAGTGATCCGCCCATTACGTTGTAGCCGTCGTATGCGCCTGGCACACCCCAATGTATATCTGTGTTGAGGTCTGTGCTATGGACATGCGCAACGAATCGATCAGTCAATGTTCCGCTCCAGCGGCCTTTAGCGGCTGCCAGCATCCCCGAAGCGGAATTGCGCGGAACGCGTGTCACCTGTTTGCCAACGGTTGCGGGGATGGAGGCATTCTTGGTAATCACAGCATCGTTGTACGTGTAGGAAACAGAAAGCTCAAGCCATGGGAAAAGGCGATCTTTGGCTGAAAATTCAGCACCACGCGTGCGCGACTCCCCAGCATTACGCTGCACAATTGTTTT
>CAIJXJ010000302.1 GCA_903824575.1 uncultured Methylobacillus sp. | reverse complement strand
TATGCAAGTCGCTTGAAACTGCCCTGGTTACGTGAGGATCTGAATTATTTTCAGGTAGAACCTGGACTACCCGCGTATCCCGTCGAATTCCCGGAAATTCTGAATATTGGCCAGTTGATCGGGGTGCTTTATCCGCTCGAAGGGGCTTCGCTGGGTGGTCAGGTGGTCGCAAAATCCCTTAAGCAGCATCTTGCCTTGAGTTCCAGTCAGGGTTCCAGATTTTTTAATGGCTATGGCGCCAATACCGGTTGTCTGTGGGAAGAGTTTGGTCGGTTCGCTGACACCGTTCAAGACAATGAAACCCTGTGCCGGGCAGCGGAAGAGGCTGCAGTGTTGACCTTTGTCAAGTTTGAGGAAGCGCTCAATGGCAGTCCTTGATCCTGCGATTAATTCACTGGAACTGGAAGAGGCGCTGAAGAATTGCGAGCGTGAGGCCATTCATCAGGTCGGCTATATTCAGCCCAAAGGATTATTGCTTGCACTGGATGATCAAGTACTGCTGATCAGCAATGTCAGCGTGAATGTCAGCACCTGGTTTCCCTATTCGCCAGTATCACTGATCGGCAAGCCTTTCTCTTTACTGGTAGGTGAACAACAGGCACAGGGCATTCGCCTGTTATTCAATTCCGGAGATTGGCGCCGTACTGCGATTACCACCTTTGATCTGCTGCGCAATGGCCGGATGGTGAACCTGGATGCACAGATTTCGCAATCGGGAGCGCTGTGGATTGTGGAGATTGAGCAGGATGAAAGAGGACATGATGATCTGTTTCAGAAATTGTTCATCCCCATCAGAGATGCGTTATGGCAATTGGACGCAGAGGCAGACATCAGTCGCTACACTCAAAAAGTTGTCCATCAGGTCAGACTCCTGACCGGCTACGACCGGGTGATGATGTATCAGTTTGACAATAACTGGGATGGCGATGTGATTGCCGAAAGCAAGTCAGACGAGGTCGAGTCTTACAGCGACGCCATCATCAATGAAGCTTCCGAGGCGGTCATGGTGACCGATGTACAACGACAAATTGTCTCCGTGAACCGTGCTTTCACCGCTATCACCGGTTATACACAGGAGGAAGTGATCGGGCAAACGCCACGGGTCCTGAAGTCGGGAGTACATACCCCGAATTACTATGATTCCATGTATGCCGCTTTGGAGGAGAAACATTATTGGGCGGGCGAAATCTGGAACCGTCGCAAGAATGGTGAAATTTACCCGCAATGGGGCAGTATCACCCTGATTCTGGATAATCTGGGCAATCCTAAAAATTACATAGCTGTTTTTTCCGATGTGTCCAAGGCCAAGCAAGCCGAGGAGCATCTGTATCATCTGGCCAATTATGATGCCTTGACTGGCTTGGCGAATCGCAGCAAATTCGTCGATCATCTCAATCAGGCACTGGAGCGTGCCAAGCGTAACGGGGGGTATAAAGTTGCTGTTGCCTTCATCGATCTGGATCGCTTCAAGATCATCAACGATACGCTTGGCCATGCGGTAGGTGATCTGTTTCTTAAGGCGATAGCGACCCGTATCTCTTCG
>CAIJXJ010000301.1 GCA_903824575.1 uncultured Methylobacillus sp. | reverse complement strand
TTCCGTGCGCAAGTTGAGCGAGCTGGAACCGGCAGTTATCAGACCTTGATCAATGACGCGCTGGTCGCGTTTATCCAGCAGCGTTCGATGATTGATGCCGTGAGGCAGGTGATACGTGAAGAACTGACCGCACCACAAAGAAGCCCCCGTCGCACCCAGCGGCTGGAATCGGCTTGAGTGGCTGGCAATTACTATGAAAACGCCCGCAGCCAAACCACGTTCTCACGCGCTGAACAAAGCCGCAAAAGCTAACGGCTTGTCGCCTGACCAAGTCAAGGCACGGGCAGTGCGCGTCTCAGCTTCTTCACGCAATCCAGTCGTGGGTGACGTGCGTAAGTCGTTTGGGTTTATGCCGGCTGATATTCAGGGCGTAGTAATCCATTGGCCGTCGCTGTAGGCCTTAAACGCCTGAGCCAGATCGTTCAAGACGCTGGCTTCATGCCTTTGACAAGAAGGCCGTGGCGCTGCTCAGTGCACAAGGGAAAGCAGTACGGCTCCTGTGACAACGATGAGTAAACCATGATGATCAATACCGAGTACGACGACGAAGAGTTGGAGATATTAAAGGCGTGGGAAGCTGAGGTGCTCAAGCCAGTCAAGGACATGGCACAGCAAATAGAGACCCACCGAGCCGTGGCTGGGGTGAGGGCCGCTGTTGAAAAGGGCCAAGCCGACAAGCGTGCAGGCCGCGTGGCATCGCTGAATATTGAAGCCATTAAAGCTGAGGGCAGAAAACTGAGCGCGGCCAAGGTGGGTACCTAAAGCTATGGGTGGTTTTTAACCAGTCTTTCGCAAACTGGCAGTCTCAATGCGCATCGCCACCGGCTTGCTCAGCATGTCCAGCAAAATCATCGCCCGGCTCTCGGCATCAGCCGTCTTGAAAATGGCCTCGATGCCGGCAAACGGACCATCGGTTACAACAACCTTCTCTCCAGCTTGAAAAAGCCGCTCCGGTTGGCCAACTTGCTCCCGCGTGCGAAGAAGTTCGATCAGTTTGGAATCAACCACCGCTGGCTGACCACCAAACCGGACCAACTGACTCACCCCCAAGGTGGAGCGGATTGGTGACCAGCTTGGCCCTGAGCCACTGGTGTCGAGCCGGATGAACAAGTAGCGCGGGAACATCGGCTCTTCAACCAGTGTGGCTTTGTGCCGGCGCATCTTCTCCATTTTGAGCATCGGCATGTAGCATTCAAAACCCTGACGATTCAGATTGGTCATGGCCAGTGCCTCTTGGCGTATCTTGGTGTGAACGACGTACCAAGACAGAGTGGCCGACGATGCTGATGGATGGGCCGGGGAGGGCGATGCCGGTTGGGATGACCGGACAGGCTCGGCATCCGGCACCACAGGCTGACGCACTGGAGTTGGCTCGCTCTCAGTCTTGGCAATCGGCAGCCGATGGATGTTCGATGTCCAAGCCATGGCACCAACAGATGCTGAAATCGGAACGGATGGTGAACTGCTGTCATCGTTGACCAACGGCGCCAGCGCCACCTTGGCGATGACACGAATCAGTGGCAACGGACGATCGGCCGCCAACACCTGCTTCACAATCGCATATAGCTCGCGCTGTTCGAACGCCTGGATGTCTTCCAACTGATAGCCCACCAACAGACCTTTTTGCACAATGGGCAAACCATCGTCTTTACACCGCAGGTCGTGCAAACTGGTGGTCGTCAACCCGAGCCGGTCAGCGGCTTCTCTGGTGGTGAGGAGGGCGGGTACTGTAGGGTGCTGATCGCTGAACATGACGGAGCCATGTTGGCTTCGAAATGCGAGATCTATCAAGTCAATTCTGGGAAATTGGGCTTGGAAGTCGCGGCGAAGCCACCGGCGGCGGTGATGGCCACAAGGGCATGCGGGTCCAAGAGTGATTCAACATGCGCGAAATGTCCGAAATGCGGTTGACGCTCATTGAGAAGTCGGCGCACAATCATCGGCAACACGGCCCGCTCCTCTGCTTCGAAAG
>CAIJXJ010000300.1 GCA_903824575.1 uncultured Methylobacillus sp. | reverse complement strand
GACGTGCCGTTCCGTCGAATCGCTCGATTTGGAGTTTGCCGCGGCCAGGGACAAGGCGGAACTGTTTGAGCAGGTGTTCGGGAGAAAACTGGTGCTGAAGCGTAAGCCGGGTTGATGTATCACTGTGGACTACCACTGTTTTATTTGTTAATCTGATACCGGCGATTTCGACTAAAGTTTATGAGGGTCAGAATGAGCACTGTGGCTGATACAAATCAAGAATCGCCTCCGGCCAAAACGCTGGGAGCGATAGATATCGGGTCGAACTCCATTCGGATGGCCGTTGCACAGGTGTTGCCGGACGGGCAGATTGAAGTTATTGAGCGGCTGCAACGGGCGGTTCATCTGGGCCAGGATACGTTCCGCACCGGCAGGATAAAAAGTCCCACAATGCGGGCGGCGGTGCTGATTCTTCGCGATTTTCAAAACGTGCTGAAAGCATACAATGTTAACTTGGTCAAGGTGGTTGCAACCAGCGCGGTGCGGGAAGCCGCCAATATGGATACATTCCTTGACCGAGTACTGATGGCGACGGGGCTTGAGGTAAGCGTCATAAACTCCTCTGAAGAAAGCCGACTGACGGTTGCTGCCGTGCGTCACGACATGGGCAAGACGCAACTGTCGAAGAGAAACTCGCTGGTAGTTGAGGTTGGCGGCGGCAACACGGTGATTAATGTGCTGCGAAAAGGGCAGATTGCCGCGTCACAGAACCTTGCGATTGGGTCAATCCGACTGCAGGAAGTTTTGTCCACAAGCACCGAATCGGCGAACCGGGCAGCCGAGATGATACGACATCAGGTGGCCGGCGTCATATCATCGATGCAGGGATTGCTGCGGCTCGAACAGGCGCGGAGCTTTTACGCCGTGGGAGGAGATGCTCGCTGGGCTGCCGACCGCGTCGGTAAGCCCACGAAAATCAGGACTTTGCGCTCCGTGTCTGCCAGGGACCTCGACAAGCTGGTCGGTAAAAGCCGGCACCACACGGCAGACAAATTAACCAAGATGTACGGCATGTCTTTCAGCGACGCCGAGACGCTGATACCGGCGCTGCTGGTATATCAGGTACTCCTGCATTCAACGGGCGCTCGGGAGATACTCGTATCCAATGTTTCGATGCGGGACGGGCTGTTGCTGGACCTGGCGCAACTGGCAACGGGAGCCATAGAGGAATCGGCATACGACGATGTCATCCGCTCGGCGTTGTCGGTGGCCAGGAAATACCGAGTGTATTTGAAGCATGCCCTGCACGCCAGGGAGATTTCGGTGCTTTTGTTTGATGAGCTGCTCGGCGAACACGCGATGACCAAACGGTACCGGCTGCTGCTCGAGGTGGCGGCGCTTCTTCATGAAATCGGCACGTTTGTATCGAGCAGGGCGCACCACAAACACAGCTACTATCTGATTACAAATTCCGAGATTCCCGGATTGACGCAGGAGGAGCTGCAACTCGTAGCCAACGTGGCGCGTTATCATCGGCGAAGCCGGCCAAAGCCGACGCACATCGAGTATATGTCGCTGCCGCGAGAAAAGAGAATGATAGTCAATAAGCTGGCGGCGCTGCTGCGGGTGGCGGATGCGCTGGATGCAAGTCGCACCCAGCAGGTCCGGAACATTAAGTGCAATATCAGCAACGAAGGCATGGTCATCACCGTCCCCACGGCCGCCGACCTGAGTTTGGAAGAGCGCACCCTGGCGATGAAAGGCGATTTATTCGAGGACATCTACGGATTGCAAATTAGATTAGAGAGAAATTAATCGGTTCAATCAGGGCTATGAGTAAAAACATCGACCTTAAAAAGCCGCAATTGTTAATAAACCGGGAGCTAAGCTGGCTCGAGTTCAATGACAGGGTATTGAAGGAGGGGCTTTGTGAACAGCTTCCACTCGGAGAACGGCTCAAGTTCCTTTCCATCGTCAGCTCAAATCTCGACGAATTCTTTATGATTCGCGTAGCCGGCCTCAGGCAGCAGCGTGCCGCCGAGCCGAGAAAGCAGGACCCCGGCGGGTTTACCGCCGCTCAGCAACTCGATTTGATTAGCAAACGTACCCACAAAATGGTCGCTGAGCAAATGATGGGTATCAAAGACGTCTTCGCCCGGCTCAGGGAGCACGGATTCAGCGTTCTGTCTCGGGCTGACTGGACCGACCAGCAGGCACAGTTCCTCCGGCAGCATTTCACCGCTGAGATTCTGCCCGTTCTTACGCCCATGGCTGTCGAGGAGCTTAAGCCCGCCCCGCTCCTTCCGGGTCTGCAACTGTTTATTGCGTTCACCGTGGTTTCGGGTAAATCCACGGGTATTGTCGTTGTTCCCGTTCCGGGACTTTTGCAAAGGTTCGTCAATATCCCTGCCGAAGGGGACATTTATTTAGCGCCCGTGGAGGATGTTATAGCAGCCAACGCACAGGCCCTGTTCAGCAATGACCACATTATATCCACCGCCTTCTTCCGCATAACCAGAGACGCGGATATCACGATGCAGGAGGATGAGGCCGCCGATCTGCTCAGCACCATTGCCAGG
>CAIJXJ010000299.1 GCA_903824575.1 uncultured Methylobacillus sp. | reverse complement strand
CTAACAATGGAAAGAAAGAGAATCGCCTCCAGAACGAGGCCCACCATTCCCAGTTCAATCAAATCGCAAGCATAATTATTATCCCAACTCGTGTAGCCAATCTTCGAGACGCTGGAACTCCAACCCTCGGTGCCGTACCAATAGTGCGACAAATCCATGCTCTCCGTGCTGGCGGGGCCGTAACCAAACAAGAACCGGTTCGGCGAAACCTGAATTTCCTTCCAAGCCACTGTCCAAAGCTGCCACCGAGTCTGATACGATCCTCCTTTCTGGGAATCCTCGTCGAAAGTCGCTGTGTAAAGGTTTCGAATCGTGTCGCGCACACCCGGCCGCAAGACCAGAATGGCGGCAGCAAGCGCCGCGACGTACATCAACTTTCTCCGCATCGCCTTGCCACACAAGACCGCGATCCCTGCCAAGCCGAGTCCCAGACCAAGCCAAGGGCCACGGCTCATGGAGAAGTACGTTGCGGCTATCAACAAAAGAGCGATGAAGTGCATGACCCGCTTCTGCCTTGCCTCCTTGAACTGAGTTGACAAAGCCAACGCCAACGGTGCTCCCATAGCCATGGCATAGCCCAGCAGGATTCTATGAGGGTAGGTGGATGTGATGTCGCCCTCGTACCAAGGGCGCGTACTAAAAGGCAACAAATTCTCGATAACGTTGAAATGGGCATACTTCTCGACGGTGGCCAGAACGGCCACCGCTGCCAAGCCGTAACAAATGCTCGACAGTAACCGGACGATGTCGCACTCGGTCTGAACATACCTGCTGATGACTATGTAAAACAGAATCACTTCGACAACGTAATCACAGCTTCCTTTGAAATCAGAGACAAAATGAGTCCCAAAGAGTAGAGAGACAAATTGTGAAAGCCCAAATAATAGGACCAGTCCTATGTTTGGAATCGGCCACTTCCTTTGGGCGGGGTTTCTATTTCGGATGAGGAATATGAAGGCCAACACAATGAGAATCCGATGGATGGTCAGTTGGGGCAAGGCTTCCGGCAGTTCGATCCTAAGCGAATTGGGCAGGAAAACCAGCAGCGCAAAAATCAAGCGCATGCCCGAAGCGAGATCATGAGATAGCTTATGAACCACCCAGACAACGGTAAGCGCAAGAAGGATTATGCTCGTTAAGTTCAAACCAAAATCCGGTGTGGCTATCGGCCGAAAGTTCGAGGATGAATCACAGTGTTTAGTCGCCGCAACTGCTCGCGACGCAGATAGTCAACTAGCTCGGGCTGGGGGAATGGCTTGTGCCCAGCCAGTGCTGCCCAGCAATAGCCCCCCAAGCGGCAGAGCGCAGCGACCACGAATGGGTACTCGAGACAGCGTGAGCAGCACTTCGCCAGCAGAAAAAGCGGGTGGTAGCCCAAGACATAATCGCGCACCCCGAGTTGCCAAGTGCGGCGCAGCAGATTTCCGTGGGCGAGGTTGCGCGTTTTCAAGTGTTGGACGATCAGTTCAGGAAATGTCACAGTCTTAAAACCGTTCATCCGGGCTCGTACACAAGTGACGGCATCCCACCCGCCTTCTGGTATGGCCAGCAGCCCGCCGAGGGATTCAAAACATTCCCGCTTGAAGAATTGAGTCGCTCCGGCAACCT
>CAIJXJ010000298.1 GCA_903824575.1 uncultured Methylobacillus sp. | reverse complement strand
CATGGAGACGATCTCCTTCATATCCATCACGTTGAAGTTATCGTCATCACTGGGCGAGAGATGGCGGCGCACGCGCAGCAGTTGTTCGATGTCCTCCTTGACTTTTTCCGTCGACACGCCATCCTGAACGGAGACCTGGATCATGCTGACATCCTGATTCCCGGCAATGCGCCGCTGATAAGTGGCGAGCGGAATCACCACGATGTCGTCCTGATCCGTACCCATGGTGCTCTGGCCTTTCCCCTCTAGGATGCCGATGATCTCGCACGAAAGCTTTTCCAGACGAATCTTCTCTCTCAGGGCTTCCTGCCCGCCGAAGAGCTTCTTGATCACCGTCTCCCCCACGATACAGACTGCTGCGCCACTACGCAATTCACTGTCACTGAATTGCCTGCCCGACCTGATAGACCTGTTCGTCACCGTGAGATACGAATTATCGCTTCCCGTGACCTGAGTCGACCAGTTTTGGTTGCCGAAGATGGCCTTGACGGACTGGGATGCGACTGGCGATACGGCCTTAATCGAGCTTATCTCGCGGGCAATCGCCTCAACGTCGGCTTGTTTGAAAGGGATATTGCTGCTGGTCTGGCCCGGACCTAACCGTTTTCCCGGAGTGACCATCAGAAGGTTGCTGCCCATGCTGGCAATTTGCTGCTTGACCTGCACGGTGGCGCCGCCGCCGATGGTCACCATGATAATCACGGCGGCAACACCAATGACGATGCCCAGAATTGTCAGAACCGAGCGCATCACATTGCGTCTGATCTCCCGTAAGGCCAGGAGTATGGTATTCCAGAGCATTATGTTTCCCTCCCGTTCGGCTCATCGGATGCAACCAGACCATCCAAAAAACGGACGACACGCTTGGCATAGGCTGCCATATCCGGTTCGTGCGTGACCATGACGATGGCGACCCCGTCGTCGCGGTTGAGTCCGCTGAGCAGATCCATGATTTCACGGCTTCGGGCCGTATCCAGATTACCCGTGGGCTCATCGGCAAATAAGACTTCCGGCTCGGTCACAATGGCTCGCGCAATGGCGACCCGCTGCTGCTGGCCGCCGGACAGCTCGCCGGGCGTATGGGATTCCCATCCTTTAAGGCCCACGGTCTCCAGGGCATGAGCGGCGCGTGCACGGCGCGCGGCGGCGGGAGTGCCTCGATAAATCAGCGGGAGTTCCACGTTTTCAAGCGCCGAAGTGCGGTTCAGAAGGTTGTATCCCTGAAAGACAAAACCCAGGTAAAATCGGCGCAGTCTCGTGCGTTGATTGCGGGTCAGTTGGTCCACGGCAATGTTCCTGAACTTATACGTTCCTGCTGTCGATGTATCCAGGCAGCCGAGGATGTTCATACAGGTGGATTTTCCCGAACCGCTGGGTCCCATAACTGCCACGAACTCGCCTTCGTTGATGTGCAGATCAATGCCGCGCAGGGCGTGCATGGCCGCCTGGCCTGTCCCGTAAACTTTCGTGATGCCCTGAAGCTCTATCAGCGGTTGATTGTCGGTTTGGTTTAATATGGTCATTTTGATTTCACCGGATTGATGGTATCAACGATTACGGCCATGCCGGGTTGAATGCCACCTTCCAGTATTTCGGTCATGCCGCTGTTTGCCGACCCGATTGTGACAGAGATAGCTGAGAGTTGCCCATCCCTTAACGTCCAGACACGCTGCTGCTTATTGCTGGTGGTATTCTCGTGCTGTTGAGTTCCAGAACTGGGCGGGTGCGGGAGTATGGAGCCGATCAGGCCGTCGGAAGACTTCTTTTCGCCCTGGTCCTCTGCGACAGGTGGTGTAAAGCGGAGCGCTGCGCTGGGGATCAGTATGGCATTTTTAATTTTTTTGACGACGATGTCCGCGGTTGCCGTCATCCCCGGCCTCAGCAGCAAATCCGCATTGTCCACTTTCAGGACGGTTTCATACGTTACGACCCCCGATGTCGTCGTTGATCCATAATTGGCACGAACAATCTGTGCCTCGAAGGGTCGATTCGGATGGGCCGCGACGGAGAATGTTGCCTTCTGGCCTTCCTGTATATGACTCACATCGGCCTCGTCAACATTGACGTGAAGTTCCATCTTCGCCAAGTCCGCCGCCAGCGTAAACAACGTCGGGGCTTGGTAGGCGGCGGCAACTGTCTGTCCTGGTTCCACGTCACGTGTCAGGACAACGCCATTAATGGGCGAGCGGATGACGGCTTTGGAAAGGTCTGTCTCATAGGTGGTAAGGGTGGCTTTTGCCTGGGAGACGGCCGCCTTGGCGCTGGCATCGTCAGCGATTGCCCGCTCCAACGTGGCCTCCGCCGCGTCCATATCAGTCTGCGAAGGGACTTTGTTATTGCTTAACGCTCTGACCCGCTGATACTGTGCCAGTTTGCTGCGGGCCTCCTTGATCGTTGCCTGGGTCTGTAAAACCTTTCCTTTTGCTGATTCCAGAGCAGCTCTGGATTGCGTTACCTGCGCTTCAAGTTTCGATGTATCCAGCCTCGCCAGGATTTGGCCGACTTTTACTTTGCTGTTGTAATCAACTTCAACTGTTTTGATGGTGCCGGAAAGTTCACTGCCTACATTGATGGTGTTGTTGATTGGCTTCAAGGTGCCTGTGGCGGTGACAATGACCGTCAGATCTCCACGCCGCACTTCCTGGGTCTTGTATTGCACGGCCTGAGACGAATTGAACCGTTTCCAGAAGACAAGCGCAATGACGACAACCACCGCAACCAGGATCGCCGCGATGATCCACCGTTTCGGAAACTTTCTGCCGCCTGATGCGTGGCCGATCTCCAGGGTCTAGTCGGATATAAGGAGTTAAGTTATGTCAAAAGAAGTTAGAGTTAAGTGTGCGAGTGAGTGTGAGAAGGATTTGAATGACAGTATTGATTACATTCAGGGTAAGGTTTTAACAGTAATCGATGCGACAGTCTGTGAGGAAAGGGCGAACAAGGCAACTAAAGACCTTGTAAAAAATGCCTTTTGTGAATTGCACGAATTGAAGTGGAAAGCATTTGTCCGTGCAGAT
>CAIJXJ010000297.1 GCA_903824575.1 uncultured Methylobacillus sp. | reverse complement strand
CCCATTGGTGGAATTCTGGATGCAATAATCGAAGCCGGTTCCGTCTGTGATATTACATATCAGACCAGGGCAACACGTCTTGTTTTCGCTGCATCCATAGCCGAGCGGACGTATTCCGGGTCATCAAAAAGCGTTAGAAATATGACCTTGGTATTCGGTTTTATCTTAAGGATCTGCTTTGCCGCCTCCGGTCCCGTAGCACCTTGCACACGCATGCTGATCAAGACGACGTCTGGCTGCAATACCGAGACCATATTCATGGCCTCCAGGTAATCACTGGTCTCTCCCAATACACGCAAAGTCGAAAAGGATTCCAGCAATAGTCTCGAACTGGTGCGCGATATGGCATGAATATCTACCAGTAGTAGTCGAGTGGGCTCATGGTATTGCGCAAGTTCTGGTTCAGGTGTAGTCATGAAGTCAATCTGTTCTTAAAGATTCCAAAGGCAGGTAGGCCTTCAAAATAGTCATCCCGGGCCGAGATTGGATCTCAAACTCGCCACCCAACATTTCAATTCGCTCGCGCATGCTGGTCAGTCCCAGTCCACTTCTGCGGTGCATGCAATCCAGCACACTGAATCCAATGCCATCGTCGCCGACGTGCAAGTGAATTCCGTGCGAAAAATTCAAAGTGACTCTTACGGTGCCTGCGTGTGCATGGCTCTCTATGTTTGCCAACGCCTGTTGCACGAAGCGGTAAAGCGCCCACGCCACTTCGCGCTTGAGCAGCGGCACGGGTGCAACTTCAGCCAGCACCGGAACGTGGGTGCGTGCGCTGAACTCACGGCCCAGCTGCTCAATGGCTACGCCAAGCCCCCCATCGTCCAGAATGGTGGGGTATAGGTCATGTGAAATTCGACGCACATCAATCATGGCGGCGATCAACTGCGCGATGGATGACTTCAAAGATGCGGATGCGGGTTCGGTCTTGCCACGGTCGAGATATATGTCCGCCGATTCCATGGTGAATTTCACCGAGGCAAGGGATTGGCTGACGCCGTCGTGGAGTTCTCGGGCGACCCGGGTTCGTTCAAGCTCCTGCGAGCGAACCACTTCCTGCGCCAGAAATCGGACCTTGCTATTGGCCTTGCGCTGCTCATACAGGTTGAGCGTAAACACGCCCACAAACACCATCAGGATGGCAGCCAGTGAGACCAGCAAAATCTGCTGGCGGGTGGCACGGTTGGCATTGATGATTGACTCCCGCAGGCGGCTCTCGGTTTCCTGTTGCGCATCAAGGTAGAGGCCACTGCCAACCATCCAGTTCCACTCCGGAATGATGACGGCGTAGCCAATCTTTTTCTCATTCAAGCCAGTGGAGGGGCGATGCCAGAGGAACTCTACAAAGCCGCCGCCGGCTTCTCCCTCCTTGATCAAGCGCTGAATGATCATGACCCCGTCCGGGTCCTTGAGGTCCCAGTAATTATGGGTCTCCATGGCTGGCAGCCTGGGGTGCATGACACCGTTGCCCCGCGTGTCATAGACGAAGAAGTAGTTGTCGGCACCGAAGTCCATGCTACGCAGCATTTCGCGCGCCTCGTGCTGCGTCCGGGGGGTGTTGCCATTGCGTTTGATCAGGTCCACCACGGCCTTGCGTCCAGTCTGCACGAAGTCCCGGATCT
>CAIJXJ010000296.1 GCA_903824575.1 uncultured Methylobacillus sp. | reverse complement strand
ACTTCGCGCAGTATGTCGGTGGCCACCTGTGCGTACAACGCCGTGGTATTCAGTTTCTTGTGCCCGAGCAGTACTTGTATCACGCGGATATCGACCTTGTTCTCCAGCAAGTGTGTGGCAAAACTGTGGCGCCTATGCCGATATCGGCATAGACGACACTATCCCGAGTCTTGGAATATGCCGAGTCCTCTGTAACGGCGTATTGTTTCAAGCAGGAGTTGATGCATTTCACTCGGCATAGTTTCATCACCAGCCACGATCCGTGGTCAACTGGAGATGATTATGACTCAAGCATTCAGGAACTCGCGCCGGCAGGCGCAGACGAGTTCGTTTCAAACGTCCGTTCAGGCGTTCATCGAACAGAGGCAGGCTCAGGGATATACGGCAGCATCAATGAAGACTTCGACTCGATTGATCGAGGACTTCTCGGTCTGGCTCGATCAACTTGGAATCGATAGGCAAGACCTATCGGCGAAACATGTAACTGACTATCTCAATGATCGTTGGCTGCACCGACGCAGACGACGCGGTGACGCCTTTACTCTCCATCGTTTCGTCAGGCTCGTTGTCCCTGATGGGTGCAAGGACGGCTATGAAACAGAAGCGAAGAATGTGCCACGGCTTCGGGTTCAACAGGATTTTGAGCAGTATCTGTTACACGAACGCGGACTTGCCACTGCATCAATTCACTTGTACGGCGATTCGATCGGGCGCTTTCTCAAGAACATATTCGGCGATGGAGATGTTCAGCTTGATCAAATCACATCGTCCGATGTCGTTCGCTTCGTACAGCTCGATGCGGCGCGCTTACACCATCCAAAGCGAGCTAAGGTTATGACCACAGCTCTACGCTCATTCCTGCAATATGGGTGCTATCGCGGGGATATCGTCGCCGACTTGCATTTTTGCGTACCTACAGTTGCTCACTGGTCGATGGCCGGAATTCCCAAGACGATATCGACATCGCAAGTGCAAAGTTTGTTAGATGGATGTGACCGTCAAAGTGTCGCCGGTCGTCGTGACTATGCAATGCTGATGTTGATTTCTCGACTCGGACTGCGTGCCGGAGAGATTGTCGATCTGATGCTGGATGATATTGATTGGAACGAAGGCATCATTAGCATTCGAGGCCCGGCACAACGCGTAGACCGACTCCCGCTCCCTTCTGATGCGGGAGCAGCCCTGGCTAACTACTTGCGACATGGACGGCCCGCGTGCTCAGTACGCAACGTATTCATCCAAATCCATGCACCTCGGCGCGCAATGCTTGGACCGAGTGCCATCAGTTGCATAGTACGACGCGCCCTGCTGCGAGCAGGAATCGATTCACCCACCAAGGGGGCACATCTGTTGCGCCATTCTCTGGCTACTCAGATGCTAGGCGGTGGCGCTTCGCTCGCCGAAATCGCAGAGATTCTGCGTCATCGCAACCCGCAAACAACCACGATCTACGCGAAGGTCGATCTTGTGTCATTGCATAATTTGGCTCTTCCTTGGCCGGGAGGTGTGCAATGAAGCCACTGACCAAAGCGATCCACGACTATCTCGCGTTGCGTAGAAACTTGGAGTTCAAGCTTCGCGATGCCGGAATGGTGCTCAGTAAATTCGCAGCCTTTATGGAGCAGCGTAACGCCGAGTGCGTTACCACACAACTGGCGCTGGAATGGGCACAACTGCCAAGCAATGCGCAACCGTCACATTGGGCGCAGCGTCTTAGTCACGTACGATGTTTCGCACGCCATCACGTTGCCAGCGATCCGAATACTGAGATTCCACCGCCAGGCTTGCTGCCGTTTCGTCCAGCGCGTGCTCATCCTTACCTCTATTCAAATGAGGAGATTCAGAGTCTGCTCGAACATGCATTGCAACTGTCACCAGACTCGGAGTTGCGACGTTGGACGCACCATGCACTTCTGGGACTTTTGAGCGTGACAGGTATGCGCGTGGGAGAGGCGCTACGACTAAGGCTTGACGATGTCGATCTCGACAACGGGGTGCTCACGGTGCGCGGTACCAAGTTCGGCAAGTCCAGACTGGTGCCGATTCACACCACGACACGGGACATACTTGCAAACTATCGGACGCGGCGAGCCAGCTATCTGGGCGACTGCGATGCTGTTCATTTTTTTGTGACCCGAACGGGCCATCAACTCGATGGCAGCGATGTCCGTCGCACCTTCTACGACTTGTCACGCCAAATCGGACTGCGCGGGATGCATGATAGCCACGGACCGCGCCTGCACGACTTTCGCCATCGATTCGCCGTCGAGATCCTGCTGGGTTGGTACCGCTCAGGCCAAGATGTCGAGCGACGCTTGCCAGTACTGTCGACCTACCTCGGTCATGTGCATGTGAGTGACACCTATTGGTACCTCAGCGCGCACCCTGAACTCATGACGCTGGCGATGTCCCTGATGGAGCAACGTTGGGAGGAACAGCCATGACCACGCCCAGCTTCCCCTCACTCCTGCAAGCCTTCTTTTCAAGTCGGCTGATGCAGCAACTTCAGGCCAGTCCACACACCATCGGATCTTACCGTGACAGCTTCAGGCTTCTTTTGCAGTTCGCGCAAAAGAAGCTCGGCGTTGCGCCGCAGAAGTTGATCCTTGAGCAAGTCGATGCGCCGTTGATCGTCGCATTTCTCGATGATCTGCAAGCCAGTCGCGGCATCAGCGCAGGAAGTCGAAACCTGAGACTGACCGCCATTCGCTCGTTCTTTCGGTATGCATCTTTCGAGATGCCATCGCATTCGGCACATATTCAGCGTGTGCTGGCAATCCCGAACAAGCGCTGCACCCGCACTCAGATTGGATTTCTCACGAGAGAGGAGATCGATGCACTTCTGCGCGCGCCGGATCTGTGCACGCGGTCGGGACGACGTGACCATGCGCTCATACTGCTGGCCGTTCAGACCGGCTTACGCCTTTCCGAGATTATCGGCTTGTGTCGCCGTGACTTTTACCTGACCACCGGTGCACACGTGCGTGTCGTTGGCAAAGGCCGCAAGGAACGCTCCACACCGCTGACCAAAGCTACTGCTGATGTCCTGCGAGCTTGGCTGCGGGAGATCGAACCCGGCGATGATGCGATCATCTTTCCAAATGCACGAGGCGGACGGCTGAGTGCCGATGGTGTCCAGTACCTGCTAACCAAGCACGTTGCTCATACCGCTCAGACGTGCAAGTCGCTGGCGAAGAAGAAAGTGACTCCGCATGTGCTGCGACATACGATGGCTATGGAGTTACTACAAGCAGGAGTAGAACGTAGCGTGATCGCTCTGTGGCTCGGACATGAGTCAATTGAGACAACACAAATATATCTCGATGCAAATTTGGAAATGAAGCAAGCCGCGCTTGATAAAGTTGAACCTCAACCCGGTCGGATCGGCCGCTATCGACCCGATGACCAATTGCTTGCCTTCCTTAAGTCGCTATGACGCCATGGAATATGCCGACTGTAAACCCAACGCGATGCTTGTGAACTCAATACCAGCAAGCGGGCCGCCTATTTTACTCGGCATATTCCGCGACTCGGCATAGGCGCCACAGTTTTGCCACACACTTGCTGGAGAACAAGGTCGATATCCGCGTGATACAAGTACTGCTCGGGCACAAGAAACTGAATACCACGGCGTTGTACGCACAGGTGGCCACCGACATACTGCGCGAAGT
>CAIJXJ010000295.1 GCA_903824575.1 uncultured Methylobacillus sp. | reverse complement strand
CTCTCAGGTTAACTTGCCTGAGTAAACAATAATCCAATTATAAAACTGTGTCCAGCGAAATATGCCAATTCATAAGGGTGTGGCTCTTTTGTAACCGCCTAAAATAATGAAATATTCGTCAATATTTCGATTATTTAACGATTTTAAGATTGGGTTGTGAGCACCTTTTTACGGGTGTAACAATGCCATCAGCGTAGCTCGCAACATAGTTCCGTTGGTATTCCTGCTCAAAGTGGTACTTCCAGTACTGTTCAAAATCGCCGCTGGAGCGTAGCGCCCGCAACTGAAGTACTGATTCTGCGCCTTTCAGGCTCCACCGTGCGACACCATCCATACGATCAACAATCAGATGACGGCAAGCACCCTCGATTACGCCTGTACCTATAGGCAATCCTGCCTTCAAATAGCGGTCATAGTGCATGTAATCCTTGTGATTGAGCAGATATCGCGCTGCAGCATCCACCGATTCTCGTTCCTTTACCGTTAACTTACGCATTGTGGCGCTGCGGCGCATACCTGCAGCCACTTGTGCAGCTTTACCGTGTAAAACTTTTTGCAACCGTTCGTTCACCCACTTTTCGCGCTCATATTTTGACTCCTCGTTAAAGACTGTAGAGGCGCTCCACAAGTATTCCGAAACATGAATTATGTCCATCACGATGGTCACTTCAACTTTATGCTTTTTCCCAAGCGACTTGAGCAGCTTTAATTGTTTTGCGTTGCCATCCACCAGCCCAACCCAGGTCTTCTGTCGTTCAGGATCTCGGCGCAGTCCTTCGAGAAATGCTTCCTCAATCACTTCATCGGGTGATCTTTCCAGACTGGCCCATACACGTTTATTTTCGACTGGCGGTCGCGCAGGTGCAGGCTCAAAGACTGGCGCCATGCTCTGTGCAATCTGCTCGGGGGTTCGGATATAGGGTTTTACTGTGTACACCGCCGCCACCGTGGCCATGCGCTTGCTGTTACTCTTTTCTCCCTTGCTTAGCCGATTATTAAGCTTGTGTGACTGTTTTTCAGCGGCTCTGCGTGTGGGTTCCCGCAGGTCTCGCGGTAGCATTACCACACCCTTGCCATCAGCGCTGATTGCCAGAATCGAACCGCTGGGTTCACCAACATCTGGACTGCGCTGTTCATAAAATGCATTAAAATCCACCGCCGAAAGCTGTACTAACTCTTCAACCTGGCGTTTGCCCATAGCTTTGCCTGTACGCTCAAGTAGAGCTTGGACGGTGTCGTCGAAGGATACAAGGGATGCCTGTTCGGCAGCAATGCGGCGCACACCAAACGAATACTCACCAACCGGCAGGTTGAGCTCTGCATCCAGGGGGTGAAGGCTATTCACACCTTCCGCCGCGTAGCCCAACCGTTTTACGCGTACCTCGCCGAAGATCGTAGAAAGGCCTCGGTCATGCATGCGTAGCTTGCTGCGCTCAACTCCGTCCGCACCGCACACTTGGCCTGCCGCAGCACCTTGACCACGGCTGTCGATATGCGACTGGAATAGCACCCGCAGAAGTTCACGACCTCGCTCATTGATAGCAGATTCCAAATCCGTATGACTGAGTTCCCGGCTTTTTGCATCGCGCAGAAAGGCGATTATTTCTCCCAATTCATCGTAGGCCACGTCAAATTCATCCTCTTCCTTCACCAACGCCATAGCACTCATGCCCGCCCACTTAGTAGCAGCGCAGCATCATGTTTCAACGGATATATCCATACTGCCTTGGGTTTGGCACCTTCGAGCTTATGTTCACGATCCATGCGACCACGACCGGTTGTTTGCCCTAAACGCTCCCAGTTGGAAGCCTTGTAACAATGCCCACTGTAGCGGCTCTCGTCAACCAGTGTTTCTACCAATAACGGCTCAATACCGTAGAGTGCTTCCCAGTCTTGGCTCAATCTATGCAACGCTCGCGATAAAACCACACTGGCCAGATTTTTAATGCGAACCCAAGGCAGAATCAGAAATCTGCTCTGGGTTATCACGCGCTGTAAATTCTCCTGCCGTTCCTGTTCGCTCCACCCGATCCATTGATCTCGTGCCGCCATGCGCCAAGCAGGACTGGAGAACTGCATGCACCCCAACACTCGGGAATCGGAGTAGATCAAATAGCGCAAATGCGCTCCGAATGGCACCGCGTATCCAAGATAGTGGTATCGACCAACCAGTTCACGAAACAACAAACGCTGTTGTTTGCTTTGCACAAGTTCCAGCACTACAGGCTCAAACTCCCCAACTATACCCACCATTTCGATGCCAGGTTCACCATCGGTCGTAACCGGGACTTGTGTGCGACTTCCGACTGGTTTAGTTGTGCGCTTTTGAGGCAACTTTAGCAATCCCTTGCTGTTGAGCAATTCGAGAAAATCGCGGCACTCGCGCGACTTCAGACCCCCGGAATTTCGGCGCCATTGTAGTAATTCACATACCGTGAGTGCCAATTCCATGCGGCTCAATCCCGAATGTCTGGTCACCACTTCTCGTATTAGTTTCAGATCTTCAACGCTGAATTGCCTGCCACAAAATATCAGGGGACTATCCATCAAAATCTCTCTCAGGTTCACTTGCCTGAGTAAACAATAATCCAATTATAAAACTTTGTCCAGCGAAATATTTCAATTCATAAAAAATGCAGGAAATACCGACCTATATCGAAGTCAAAAAAATATCTCAGCGAAATACCTATAAATAATCAATTTCAAAATAATCATATAATTGATTTTTAACAATATATTTTTTATGGATTAGAGCCACACCCTATTCAAATAATGCGCCTCTATACCGCATAGAGACAGGATGTTAGCCATCCCGGTCCACGAATCGTCAAAGACACTACGCAAGAACCCGAGATACATGCCGCCAATGAAACCAGACCACACCCCTTTACTTCCTGTAAGCACATACGGAATCTGATGCAGTTGAAATTCCGCCTCTACCATTTCCAACAAGACATTCGTCCGGGCAAGCACACCCCATTTATACGAAGCTGATTTCTTAATAGTTTTTACTATTTCAGTCGCTTCAATGCTGCGATAGGTCAACCTGTGATATTCGACTGTGCCGTTATCCATTCTTGCCGACCGAATATCCTTGGCCGCCCTGTTGGGATTCAGCGTGATCAGCCGTGCGGCGTGATTGAGTATTGATCTGCCACAACGGTAGTTGACGGGTAGCGTTATCTCCTGGGCGGAAAAATAGTTCTGAACGCGCCGGATTCCGTCATAACCCAGAGCGTGACGGAATCCATATAAACTCTGGTCGTCGTCTGCGACCATCGTTATTTCTACGGGAGGAAGCCCCCTGATGCCGTGGGACATCACCCATTCGCACTGGATATCATCCATATCCTGCGCCTCATCGACCAACAACCAGTTGACGGCCAGGTGACCGACATTGCCGTTCTTCATACCCTTAACGGTCATAATCAGTATGTCGGCGTAATCCATTCGTCCTTCCGCCATCAAGGTGTCCTGATACAGATGATAAAGGTCTTCCACCTCCAGTGAGCTGAACGACGGTTCACCTGACTTTGATTTGATCCTGTCAATCTCTTTTGCAACCTCCTCGAAGGGCGTGGCGCAACCCAATTGGGCATAGCACCGCTTCAACAAGACATTGCGCTCATGGTCTTTCATCAGTTCCCGACTCGCCATGTCAGACTTTTTCAGTTGCGATAAGGCGATTGAATGGAATGTCCCGACTGCGAGGCGATTCCTGGCCTCGGGAATTCTGTTGAGGATTCTTGATTTCAACTCACTCGCGGCATCGCGGGTGAACGTGACGGCACAAAGTCTGCCAATGGAAGATTCTGAAAGTAGCCTGACCGCTCTCTCGGTCAAAACGGTCGTCTTCCCCGACCCAGGGCAGGCAAG
Organism: uncultured Methylobacillus sp.; assembly: GCA_903824575.1. Lineage (GTDB taxonomy): Bacteria > Pseudomonadota > Gammaproteobacteria > Burkholderiales > Methylophilaceae > CAIJXJ01. The sequence goes on along the minus strand of CAIJXJ010000295.1, from coordinate 1,910 downwards.
GACAATGCAGTGTCCCTTTGCCTGTATTGCCCTCTGTTGATGGTCGTTGGTTGCAAACATTGCCCTAGACTTGCGTTTCGTCTAGCGCTGGCTGCTGCTCGGGTTCCTTGGGTGCGGTTGGATCGGTGATTTTGATAACCCGCTGTATCGCGCCATAAGCACGGCGATTGAGGTTCGAAAGGTCATAGGACACCTTCTCGATTCGATGCGTCCAATATCTCTCGGCATTCAGGGTACTGTTCTGCTCCCGCAACCCCAATAGCTTGAATAAATGCAGCCACTTCATCAATTCGTCCATAACCGCAATGATTTGCAGATATCTCATGGCGTTGTGATCTTTCACCTGCACCTTGCCAGAGAAATGAAACGAGTATTTGACGCAGGCGATCTTGTCAGCCACGCCTGCTTTCTCAGCCTCGGCTTTCAAAACGGACAATTCCTTCCTGACCTCCTCGGACGCTTCCGATAACAGCCTTTCGATTTCTGCGTTTACCCCATCGACGGCCTTTCTGTCCTTCTGCACCCTCGGGTAAACATTGCAGAGTCCTGCGAGTGACTGATTACAACGCTCAAACGATCTGCCAAAGACGTTCCTTGCGGGTGTGGATTCAATAACGACATCCCACTCAATGGACGGGTTGCTGTGGACGAACTTGCTTTGGGGTGTATTTTGCGGCGGAGTGCCAACAACTTTTGTTTCCATGATGGTTTCCTTGAATAAATTTTCAAAAACGGGGGAATGATGATGACCCATTCAATAAATAAATTCTGTAAATGCCTATACAAAAACCTATAGGCATTTACAGAATTTTTTTAAATATTGCGATAGGCTGCACTTTTGATCCTATCTACTCATCATGACCATGCCGACCAAAATTGATTTATCCAAAGCCCAGCACAGCTACTTTACGAATATTCTATTGGTTCTGCTGTTGAACCATGGTTCAGCGAGGGCGAAACTTCAGGGGCAGGCCCTCAGGATCGCCCCCCTTTTTCCGCTAGAACAGTTGGACGTAGGAGCAAGTAAGCGGACTGATTGTGAGGGAGCCTATGTTTCGCTCACGAATAAAGCCGGGTACTTACCGACAATCAAGGATATTGACCCGCTAATTTATCTGTCAAGCTGGCTTTGCCACGCTCAAACAGAGTTCATTGACAGGGGATTATTTGATGAAAAGCCACACACGGCATTCAGGTTCGATCCTGACGATTACTATAGATTGACTTGTAAAGCACAAAACGGTCGCCGCCAATCAAACTTTGAATACTCACTACAGACTTTGCACAACACAATTCTTGCCACCAATTGCCTCGGCAATAATGAAAGTGAATTCCGTCTAATCGAAAATTATTCCCTCGAAAAAAAGGACGGAAGGAATATCAGTCAAGTGAACCTTGAAATTCACCCTATCCTGGCCTATTGCCTATCTCGCGTTACGGCAGCTTCCAAAGTCCCCACGGAATATTTTGCGCTGCGCATATTGAAACGCGCACTGGTATTGATCCTGATGGAGGGGTGTTTTGTTGATTTACCAATGACAACGAGCATCGCAGAATTAAGGAGCCTCCTCGGAAATCAAGATAAATCAGATAAAACCCTCAAAAATACAATTGACTCTGGATTGCTACATTACTCAATCAAGGCGAATCACGATTTAAGCAGCATCGAAATTTCGACTGCCTATGACCAGACATTGCCGCAGGCAGACATACTGTACAACCGGGAACAAAGCGGATGTCAGACAGATTTTCCAACCGCAGACGAATAGGCAACATTATGAATAATAGAAGCAAAAGCCTATTGGGGAAAATTGTCTGTCTATTGGAAAAACTGTCTGGGGATTTCGGGAGAAATTGCCCGATGAATGCAGGGCAAATGTGGTTCACCGGAAAAACTGTCTAGCTTTTGG
>CAIJXJ010000294.1 GCA_903824575.1 uncultured Methylobacillus sp. | reverse complement strand
CGATCCCTAACACAGATTCGCATATGAATAGACTTGTTCTACAGCTTCGTTAGACGTCACAAATAGCCCATATGTCCGACACACTCATAACTCTATATAGCAAGCCATCTTGGGAACGCGTATTGGATTCCATTCTGCCGGGTGGAAGTGGATGGCAAAAGTTTATAAGCAATAAAGGTAACTGTCAGCTGACTTGCCCTTCGTTCAAGAGTTGCAAGGTACAGTGGCCCCCTCCGTCAAGACAATAATGCATCGAGTTTAAGAGGGTAACCTTTCACATGCAGCGGAACGGCGCTGCCCCGGTTTTCGGTTTCATTTTTTGTTTCTATTACCGATTGCATTTTTTCTGTCGCATTGTATTTATCCACAATCCTTGCGCCCCCGCCGCTTGCTGTACTGTAGACCTGATCCGGCGTGTCGTAGCCCAGCGATTGGTGCGGTCTTTCCGTGTTATAAAGCACAAAATATTCTGTCAGCCCTATCAGTAATTCAGACATCGTCGCGTAACCTTTCAGGTATACATCTTCGTGTTTGACGCTACGCCAGAGCCGTTCCACAAAGATGTTATCCAGTGCCCGACCGCGCCCATCCATGCTGATGGCAATGCCTTTTTTCAACAGCACACCAGTAAATGCTTCGCTGGTGAACTGGCAGCCTTGATCGGTGTTGAATATCTCGGGCCTCCCATATGCCTGCAATGCCTGCTCCAGACAGTCCACACAGAATCCACTATCGAGCGTATTCGACAACCGCCACGACAACACTTTGCGCGAGTACCAGTCGATCACTGCCACCAGATACACGAACCCACGCGCCAGACGGATGTACGTGATGTCCGTGCTCCATACCTGATTGGGGCGGATCACATTCACGCCTCTGAGCAAGTACGGATAAACCTTGTGCTGCGGGTGCGGACGGCTGGTGTTCGGCCCAGGTGCCATGCCTGCAAGACCCAGCACGCCCATCAGCCTCTGCACCCGTTTGCGGTTGATCTTGTACCCCAATTTCCGCAGGCATTGCCTGATTTTGCGGCTGCCGTAAAACGGATGCCGTGTGTATTCGGCATCAATCAATCCCAATAACGTCAATTCCTGATCGTCCGATTTTGCAGCCCTGTGCGGCGCATAGACCGTGGAGCGGTTGACTCCCGCCAATTCGCATTGCCGGGTCAGCGCCAGTGGTTCGACGGCACCGACCCATTGCTTGCGAGTTTCTACTGGCTGATCCCGGACTTTTTTTTGAGCCAGTCCAGTTCCATTTTCAACCGCCCGATCTCGGAATACAGACGCTCCGGGCTGGCAGACGGGTCGGCAGGTTTCGGGCCGCGCTTGGCATCAAACAGACTTGATGCCTGCTCTTGCAGCTCTTTCTTCCACATGCCAACCTGCGTCGGATGTACTCCAAACTCCTGACCAATTTCGTTCACCGTCTTGATGCCACGGATCGCTTCGAGTGCAACCTTGGCCTTGAACTCACCACTGAAAATCTTGCGCTTCTTTTCGCTCATAACCTGCTCCTTGTCACAGCAGGTTACCACCTTAATTAACTGTCCGAAAATCGGGGGCCACTATAATCCGTATTACTGGCACGCGTGGCGTCAACTATTGCAGTCATGAAATTGGTTGAAGCACTCGCCCCGGCAGAACTGCTTGATCCGCCACCGCCACTGCCTTGAGCCTTGCATTTATTCATGTCAATGAGGGCAATATACGAACCATTGTTCAGTTTACCGCTACCGGTAACATTCATTGCATTCATGATGCATAGAATCATATTTACATTGCCAATCCCCTGTGAGGTGGCATCTTGAACATACATGTTCAGGGAATCGGT
>CAIJXJ010000293.1 GCA_903824575.1 uncultured Methylobacillus sp. | reverse complement strand
TCGCTGTTCCATAGTAAACCGGACATCGGTCTCCCCATCGGCAGCTTGTCCAGCCAATTTTTCAGCAATGTCTACCTCAATCCGCTGGATCAGTTTGTAAAGCATCAGCTAAAAATCAAGGGCTACCTGCGCTACGTTGATGACATGATCATCCTTGGTAATGAACCCAAACAAATGCTTGAACAAATGCGTCAGATCGATCAATTCCTGACAGATCGCCTGCAATTGCATCTGCATCCAGATAAAACCGTATTGCAACGGATCGACCAGGGTGCCAACTTTCTCGGTTACATCGTGTTCCCGCATCACCGATATGTCCGTGAACGTACCTTGCGCGCATTGAACAGCCGTATCTATTTTTTCAATCACCTGTTTGACCCTGTACGTTATCCGCATGGTTCAAAGCCACAACGCGGCAACTGGGATCAATGGTTGGCGCTACACCAACTCACACCACCGCTCTCACCGAACCCTATCATTCTCAAGCGCATACTGGCCACACTCAATAGTTACTATGGTCAGTTGAAACACGCCGATACCTACCAGTTACGGCGCAAAATTTATAACGAGCAGTTGGGCTCGATAAAACGATACTTTCTACCGGTAGACGCCAGTTATGGCAGCCTACGCATCAAAAAGGTCTGGCTGTTCTCACCCCCATGAGCGGGCGTGACTCTAGCGGACACACGAGACGTAGTTGTTGTTCGTATCGTTGTTCCAGTTGACGTTGCCGTTGTTCAGGTTGACGTTGTAGTGGTTGCCAGCGCTGTTCGGCGTCGACGACCAGGTGTAGTTCAACGTCCACCCCTCACAGCATTGCATCTTCACTATAGCTCGAAACCTCCGAGCCGGGCACGCCGTTTGCACCGCGCAACCCCTATGATGCGACCGGGTACTAAGCCCGACAGCGGAAGATGCCAGCCACATCCCCAATTGGCCTGTTTTGTTTCAGCCGTAACCGAAACACCCATTAGGCACCCATGCATGGCATAGGCAGGATGAGACCACCAAGCCAGAACTTTAAATATCGTCTGATTGCTTCCCCTTATTTTTTCGGAACAAGAAATACACCTTATGTTCTACAATAAAACCGGTTCCAGAATGTGACTTGATTCATAAAGCTTAAGTGGAGAAAGCTCCAGCCCATTCGGCCAGCACAGTGCTCCTGCGTCAATAAAAAACCGCTGAAAATAGGCTTCTTTTCGAAGTGGTTCGAGCAAGGAACCGCTCCGCTGCAACAGCACTTGACCATCAAATATGCCTTGCTGTCCATTGGAGAAATTCAACTCCACCTGAAAATTTTCGAGATAGCGAGCCTTGATAATTTTAATCATCCTGATCTGCTCCCGGTATACGCTCCATAGGTTCAAAATGCTTACCACGCTCCCAATTCTCCAGCAACTCCTTTTGATGGTGCAAGCACCATTCCTTGACGATGGCAGCAGCCTTATTTGGAATACGCCCTTCACTAACTTCACCGGTTCTAATGTTCACCAGCGCTTCGAACCCCTGATACTCAACATGAATATGGGGTGGAGGATGATCATCATGCCACATCCGAACGATGATTCCGAAAAATATAGACAAAATTGGCATATTAGGACGAAGAATTTTCCAGCCATTGTCGCTGCAAATCGGCCACAAGGTTCAGCGCAGCCATCGGTGTACTGGCGGCAACGTTGAACTGCATTAACTGGTCTATCAATTGTTGTGCAAAATCCGTTACCGGCAATGCGGGTGCGTCATCGGTAGCCGAAACGCCCGACTTTATCAGCGGCAGGCTCTCGCGCCAAGCATCATAAGCAGATTGATCAACCGGTGCAACCAGTGGCCAACGCCAGGTCAGGGCGTCAAGTTGTTCAGCCTGCACGAAAGACGGCAGCTTCCTCAAGGTTATCAGCGGAACCCCGCACACCACGCGATCCCCTGCTATCGCTTTAACGAAGCGGCGCAAGGGTTTGCAAGCCATCAAGTGATGGATGAAGCCATAAGCTCCTTGGTTATAGGCGCGAGCAAACAGCCCTTCCTTGTAAATATATACTGCACCGAGATCGGCGGCTTGCCTGGAAAATTTCGTCATTTGTTCAATTCTATCTGCTTTAAGCTTCGTTTTGCAATCTGAAAAAATAGCGACCGCGCTTCGCGCGGGACGGGAAAACCCGCTCTCGTCCTTTCCTGCTCTTTGAATTGTCAAAGCATAAAAAACAAGTCAAACCCAATAAAACCAAAAAATCAAAGATCAAAAATCAAAGGTCAAGGCTCTAGTGTACACACGAGACGTAGCCGAGGTTCGCGTCGCCGTTCGCGATGACGCCGCCATTGTTCAAGTAGACGAAGTAGTGGTAGCCGCTACCAACGGGCGTCGACGACCAGGTGCCGAGCAACGTCCACCCCTGACCGATCATCGCCCCCGATGCATACAGAGCACTCAGTTCGGTTTGCGTCGGAAGACGCCAGCCGGTCATTCCGTTATTAATAGAGCCTGTGCAATAGGTATTGGCATCTGACCAATTCTTAGTGAATGTTGCAGGAGTCCAGATCAGCCCACCCTGAATCACATATCCAGGTGGTAATAGCATAATAGTTGACAAAACATTCGAGAAAACTGCCATGCCAATGAACGGTGCCATGCTCGAAATCGGCGTCACTTCAAACCGAATGGCTGCACCCACGTCTGCCGCGACCAATTGATAACTGGTGCTCGTGGC
>CAIJXJ010000292.1 GCA_903824575.1 uncultured Methylobacillus sp. | reverse complement strand
GGGTTATTCTGCTGATTGGTATCGTCAAGAAAAATGCCATCTTGATGATTGACTTTGCTCTGGACAGGGAACGAAAAGAAGGAAAAAGCCCTGAAGAATCAATATTTGAAGCCTGCCTGATGCGCTTTAGGCCGATCATGATGACAACGATGGCGGCAATTTTCGGCGCGTTGCCTTTAATATTGCTTACCGGGGAAGGTTCCGAATTGCGCAGGCCTTTGGGAATTTCCATCGTCGGCGGACTGATTGTCAGTCAGATTTTAACACTATATACAACACCTGTCGTTTATTTATACCTTGACCGTTTCCGGCTGTTTTGTTTAAGGGTATTGAGACGGAGGCCCGCAAGTTTGCCGGGACAGGTGTTGGAGAAAATTTAAAGAGGATAATTATGAAAAAATTATTAATGCTTAAAATTCTTCTTGTCATATTAATATTGATATCCGGTTGCTCTGTCGGGCCGGATTATAAACGCCCTGATGCGCCGGTACCATCATCCTTCAAGGAATTGAAAGAATGGCGGGAAGCACTGCCCCGTGATCAGGAAATCAGAACAAAGTGGTGGGAAGCCTTCGGCGATTCTATCTTGAACTCACTGGAAGAGCAGGTAAATGTATCGAATCAGTCGATCGCTCTCGCGGAGTCTCAATATCGTCAGGCACAAGCTTTGGTGCAACTGGCCCGGGCTAATTACTTTCCGGTTGTCAATGCTGGGGCAGCCTATACCCGCTCGCTGCCGGCCGGTGGAGGAGGAACCTATAGCGCAGTAGACCAGCAGCAGGTTTCACTTAATGCTTCTTGGGAAGTAGATTTATGGGGGAAAGTGCGAAGGCAAGTGGAATCCAGTAGCGCATCTGCCGAAGCCTCTTTTGCCGATTTGCAGGCTATGCGTTTATCGATGCAAACCGAACTCGCATTGAATTATTTTCAGTTGCGGATTTTGGATGCCCAAAAGAAAAATCTTGAGGAAGCAGTTGCGGCATACTCAAAAGCTCTGGAGCTTACTCAAAACCGCTATAATGCCGGTGTCGCGGCCAAAGCTGATGTCGCGGCAGCCCAAACCCAGCTTAAATCTGCTCAAGCTCAGGCTATCGATGTCGGCGTACAGCGGGCGCAATTGGAACATGCCATTGCAATCTTAACCGGCAAGCCGCCGGCCGATTTTTCTTTGCCACTTGTGACATTTATTGCGCCGCAAATCAAAATTCCTGTGGGCATTCCTTCAGATTTGCTGGAACGCAGGCCGGACATTGCGTCGGCAGAGCGCAAGATGGCGGCGGCGAACGCCCAGATCGGCGTGGCTAAAGCGGCATATTATCCATCTCTTTCTCTTTCCGGATCATTGGGATATGCAAGCGCAGAATTGGCCAGCCTGTTTACATCACCCAGTTTTTTCTGGGCGTTAGGTCCGACGGCTCTGGCGGCAACTTTATTTGACGGCGGGGCGCGTAAAGCACAGACCGAGCAGGCAAGGGCCGCATACGACGGAACAGTGGCCTTTTACCGGCAAACAGTTCTGGCGGGATTTCAGGATGTTGAAGACAACCTGGCCGCCCTGCGTATACTAGATGAGGAAGCGCAGTCTCAAGAACTGGCGGTAAAATCGGCACAGGAATCGGTAATATTGAGTACCAACCAATACAAGGCCGGGATTGTCAGTTACCTGAATGTTGTTACCGTCCAAACTATTGCGCTGACAAATGAAAGAGCGGCCATCAATATCAGCGGCCAGCGTCTCAACGCAGCCGTCCTGCTCGTCAAAGCTCTTGGCGGCGGCTGGAGTGCTCCGGAAGCACATAGAGTTAATTCCACGATTTTGAATTCCCCAGCACCATCATGGGAGGAAAATGCGCCGTAATTCGTGGGAGGTCGCGTTATAAGGAGCCTAAGGCTCCACTCAAAATAACAACAGGGATAATATGAAACGGGAAATAGCAGATCTGCGCGAAAGCCTTATCCTCATCGGCACCATTATCATACTGGTTGGTTTGGGTAGTTCCATCTTGATTTATCAGTCAGCCGGCAATGATTCGGACGGCGTTTTGGGTTACGAAATAATAGATGGATCTGCTTATCCGATCAGGCCTGAAGATTCCAGAATGTATAGACGGGATTTGGAACTCTATGGGGGAAAAGCAGCTGTGGTTGTAGATGATTTCAGTCGTTGGTTTGTAGGATTATGGCATGGAAAATCACTCGCCTTCACAGTAGCCGGCATTAGCATTTTTATATCATTT
>CAIJXJ010000291.1 GCA_903824575.1 uncultured Methylobacillus sp. | reverse complement strand
GAAATAAAAATGAATAATATATCTGTAGAGATTAGACGCATGATGAGTTTATTTGCATGTGCGTTAACCGTGGCTGCCATCCCTCAAATTGCTTTTGCCGAGTTCGTCGGGATACCACAAGACGAATTTAAAAGTCACTATCGGATTCAAGAAAAGACAATGTGGTGCTGGGCATCAAGTGCTAAAATGGTATTATCGTATCAAGGTATTGCTTTGCATCAAGACCAAATAGTCGAACATGTGAAAGGCTTGTCAATCAATGCGCCGGGTAACGCTTTTGAGATGGCATCTGCCACCAATGGTGTGATGAAAGATATCCAAGGCAAGAAAGTTGTTATCTCCGGTCAGTTTGTAGTTGGAGCGCCTATTCCAACAGTTCTATACAATCAACTGAAACAGAAAAAACCGATGATTTTGACTTATCAGCCACCTCAATATGGGCAACCGGGGCACGCAGTGGTTTTAACTGGGGCAGACATTACGATTGATGAAAAAATAGGCCCCATTGTTACGAATGTCTATATCTTCGACCCATTCCCTTATCGGATTAAAGGTAACCCATGGACTGGAACAACTCTTGAGAGAGATGATGCGCTTATCTATAACAAGTATGCACCTCATAACACACCAAACGGAATTGCACTCCCGACAGGAATTATCACCGGTGTAATCTTGGTCGATGGCTCGCGCATCTAAGGACATGGCATCGATTTAATGGGTTAGTCTCTGAGGTCACCACTCAAAGACTGACCCCATTGCCCCTCTGAACGAGAAATCCTTTTGACCGAACTCGATCCCAACGAATGCCTGCGCCGAGTCGCCATGAGCGGTAAAGTGGCAGAACAAGGCATGGAACAATTGTTCCAGCTTTATGCCGCACGCCTCAAGGCATTTTTCCGGCATCACAGAATGAGTGACGAGGAAGCGGCCGACCTGTTGCAGGAGACTTTCATCAAGGTCTATCGCTCTGCGGATAAGTTCGAAGGCAATTCCAAAGTGAGTACCTGGATTTGGACGATAGCGCGCAATAGCATGCTGGACTATTTACGCACCAAAAAATCGCACGAATCGCTGGACGAGTTGCAGGAAGAGGGCGGCTCGGTGGAAGCCTTGGTCACGCAGGGACATGAAGAGCATGTTCATATTCAGGATTGCGTGCAGCGCGGCTTTGTCGCTTTCGCAAAACTATTTCCGGATCGTGCCCACGCCATGCGCCTCGCCGCGTTTGAAGGCTGGGACATGGAAGAGCTGGCGGGTTTTCTCAGCCGCACCCCCGCCGCCACGCGCGAATACATTTCTCAATGCCGCAAGAAACTGACGCCTTTCCTCGAACATTGCCGCGACTGGCTGGGTGCTTGATATGGCACAAGACAACTACCAATCTGATCTGGACTGGTTTGATGCGCTGAGCGGCAAGACGGATCCCTCTAAGGCGACAAGATTACGCAACATACTTCGCGAAGCCGAGCTGGCCGATGCGGCCCAAGAAGATACTTCGCATGACTGGCAACGCCTGCAGTTTGCAATGAAGCGGGAGAAAGCCAAACCGGAGGCTAAGCATCCGCGTTTCAAATATTATTCGATGGTCGCCTCGGTATTTATTCTTGTTTGTGCCACATCCGTCATTTTGGCAACGCTTAGGGAGCCGGGTTACACGCCTACTGAGACTGCCTATACCCCAATACCCCTACCTCCCCCGGTCGCGCTCGCTCCCCCTGCCACAACATCTCCTACTGTGGTTACAACACACAGCAAGACCGAACATGCCAAGGTGAAAGCTGTCGCACCACTAGATGGAAGTAAGTACGAGGCAGCAGAGCAACTGATGAGCCGTCAGCGCGTCATGGAAACGATGAGTGAGCGTTCTGAGCCTATGGAGGAGTTGGTTTCTCCAGGAATGATGATGGCACCGCCAGCAGCTACGGTGGCAACTTCCCCGGCAAGTGAGACACCTCGGGTGGCTGCGATTCACGATAGTTCAGAACAAACCGTATTTACAGAGTCGCCTGAGCAAGGCGCCAACCAACTTGAAGCCGAACTTGCTCAGCTAGGGGTAAGCGTCGTCAAGAGTCATTCTGAGGATCGGTTCATATTGCTTATTATGCTGACTTACCCGGTAAAAACAGAAGTTGTTAGAGCACTGTCGACGCGCGTTATTCAGGTTCCAGAAAAGGGTAAACTATCCGTTACCTTCATGAAATCCACACCTTGATAATTACTGGGGCTATTTAAACTAAAACCTCTTTCATAGGCTTTTATGGGCGATGCAAAGCAAAGTGTTGAATCGATAGCAGCGGAGATTGAATCGTGAGTGAGTTTATTGGATTGTATTGTGAAATTCTTGCCATGGTTGGGTCGTGCTGAACATAGACCGGCGCTCAAAGCTAACTCATTTCATAAAACTTCCATTTTATGTATTCATTGCAGTCTTGTCTTTGCTTGGATTACTGATTGGGTGTTCGCCTACGAATGGTGGTGATACACCCGAACACAATTTTATCCAAAAACACGCAGGCAGTGGGACTGTGACCAAAACCTATCGTGTCGAGGGTGAGGAATTCATCGATATCGTCTGGTTAGCGGAAAACAACATTGGAACGCCTGAACCATTTGTAGCGGTAAGGGCGCAAAGCATACATGGTTATAACCCATCCCAGAAATGGTCGGTCGAAGATCACTTAATTGGGGAGGTTATTCATCAATTCAGGCAACAAGGTAGCAGTACGCCCCAATTAATCGAATCGGAATGGACTTTGAGAAAACTTCCGACGGGAAGCCCCTGACACACTTTCGCTATGCGCGTCTAAGCAATGGCAGGATGCAGAAGTTGATATATAAGCTAAGGATTATGATGGTAGCTACTCTTTTAAAGTTCTGTTGGCTGAGGGCAGAAATGATTTATGGCCGTCGAATAAACGCAAATAATTAAAAAGGAAAAGTAATGAATCACAGAATAATCTGTATAGCACTGTTGATCTTCCCCATGGCTGCGTTTGCATGTGTGGATACGCGAAGCGGGAATTATTGTACCCACTCCACCGATATCGAGCAGAAAGCGGGAGATCACGAACTCAATCTGACGCGTACCCATAACTCTATGTCATCAGAGATTGGTTGGTTTGGTTATGGCTGGAGTACTCCTTTTGAAACACGCCTTTTCGTGATGCCGGATGGTTCAGCTATTGTGCAAGATCCCAGCTCCAGAAAAGACGATCGCTATACATCACAGGGTGCTGATAATTTGCAATCTGGTGTGGAGAAAATTGTCTCTGTGGCAGTTGAAAAAGAGGGGCTGGGAGTCGAGGCAGCCTCTGCATTACGTAGCAAACTATTGCTAAACGAAGAGTTAAGGCGAACTAAGGTGCGCCAGTATGGCATCCAAACTGAGCTGATTATCGGTTCGAAATTGAAATCCACTGAATGTGCCAAAGCAATTGTCACACGGACTATTGAAGGTTATCAGCGTAGCAACTGCAGCAAAGGCGTCGATTATTTTGACTTGGCAGGACGACTTGTTCGGCAGGAAGACGGGGGTTACGAGATCGCCATTCATTATGTGGGCGTGAAGCTGCTGGT
>CAIJXJ010000290.1 GCA_903824575.1 uncultured Methylobacillus sp. | reverse complement strand
GGCGGGGTCAGCTTGATGGCGTCGTCGGTGCCTGAGGCACGTACGTTAGTCAGCTTTTTGCCCTTGCAGGGGTTCACATCCAGGTCGTTGTCCTTGTTGTTCTGGCCGATGATCATCCCGCCGTTTACTTCAACTCCTGCGCCGATAAACAGGGTGCCGCGCGGCTGGAGAGCATCCAGTGAGTAGGCGGTTGTTTCGCCATGATCCATAGCCATCAGCGCGCCGTTTTTACGCCCCGGAATGTCTCCCTTGTACGGTGCATATTCGTGGAACGTATGTGTCATAACGGCGGTGCCGCGAGTATCAGTCAGAACCTCGCCGCGCAGACCGATCAGGCCACGGGCTGGAATGATGAATTCAAGGCGAACCATTTCGCCCATTGGCGCCATAGCGACCATTTCACCTTTACGTGGGCCCATTTTTTCGATAATTGCACCCTGAAAATCAGAAGCAACATCGACAACCAGATATTCCATTGGCTCCATTTTGACGCCATCCTTGATCCGGACGATGACTTCAGGTTTGGAAACGGCGAGCTCGAACCCTTCACGGCGCATGGTTTCAATCAGGATGGAAAGGTGGAGTTCACCACGGCCGGAAACCATAAATGTATCAGCACTGTCGGTATCCGACACGCGCAGGGAAACATTGGTACGGAGTTCCTTGGTGAGGCGTTCACGAATGTTACGTGAAGTAACCCATTTCCCTTCACGACCGGCAAAAGGTGACGTGTTGACCATGAAATTCATCGACAGGGTCGGTTCATCAATTGAAACGTAAGGGACAGCAATAGGATTTTCAGCAGAAGCGAGGGTCTCACCGATGCTGACCTCTTCAAAACCTGCCACGGTGACGATATCACCGGTGCCGGCTTCTTCGATTTCAACCTGCTTCAAGCCTTCGTATCCGAGCAGTTTGGTGATGCGACCCTTTGAGATTGATCCATCCTGCTTGATCATTGCAACCGTTTCGCCAGCTCTGACTTTGCCGTTGAAAATACGGCCGGTCGCCATGCGGCCGATGTAATCGTTATAATCGATGTTGGCGATCAGCATCTGGAACGGAGCATTACTATCTCCCTTGGGCGGGCGGACATTAGCTTCTACCACTGCAAAGAGTGGCTCCATGCTGTTTGATTCGACGCTGATATCCAATTTTGCGTAGCCCATTTTGGCGCTGGTATAAACAACCGGAAAATCGAGCTGATCGTCGGATGCGTTCAGTTCGCAGAACAGATCGAAGACCATATTCAGTACTTCATCAGGACGGCTTCCGGGACGGTCGATCTTGTTAATAACGACGATCGGCTTCAGATTCAGGTCAAGCGATTTTTTCAGGACGAAGCGGGTCTGGGGCATGGGGCCGTCAAGGGCATCCACCAGCAGCAGCACGGAGTCAACCATTTTCAGTACACGTTCAACTTCGCCACCGAAGTCGGCATGGCCAGGAGTGTCAACGATGTTGATTTTGTATTGGCCGTGGTGAATCGAGAGACTTTTGGCCAGAATAGTTATGCCACGTTCTTTTTCAAGGTCGTTCGAGTCCATGACCCGCTCGGTAATGGCCTCATTGGCGCGGAAGACTCCTGCGTGCTTGAGC
>CAIJXJ010000289.1 GCA_903824575.1 uncultured Methylobacillus sp. | reverse complement strand
GGCATCATCCTCAATGCGAATGCCGATATCCCAGAAATGTTTTGGCACACCTTCCGCTGGCCGCACGTAGCAGCCGGGCTCTACCGTCAGGGCATGGCCAGGCTCGAGGGCCAGCCAGTTATCCCCACGCTTGTAATTGCCGGTGTCATGCACATCCAGTCCTAGCCAATGACCAGTGCGATGCATGTAGAAACGCTTGTAGTCGCCGGACTCCAGCACCGACTCTGGCGTGCCCTGGCACAGGCCAAAATCAATGAAGCCCTGCACCAGGATGGCCAGCGCGGCCTCATGCGGTGCGTTCCAATCGGCACCCGGGTGGATGGTGGCGATGGCGGCCAATTGGGCTGCCAGCACCAACTCATACAGGTCCTTTTGCGGACCCGTGAATTTTCCATTCACGGGATAGGTACGGGTGATGTCAGAGGCGTAACCATCGAGTTCGCAACCGGCGTCGATCAGAAGCAAGTCGCCATCCTTGAGCTGTGCATTATTGGCCACATAATGCAGCACGCAGGCGTTGGCGCCACCAGCCACGATGGAATGATAGGCCGGCGATTGGGCGCCGTGACGGCGGAATTCATATAGTAATTCCGCCTCGATTTCGTATTCCATGCGTCCAGGCATGGTCGCCCGCATGGCGCGAACATGCGCGCCAGTGGAAATATCGGCTGCAGCACGCATGGTGGCGATTTCTTCAGCCGCCTTGATCAAGCGCATGTCGTCCAGCAACGCGCGTACATCGTTGATCTCGGGCGGCGCACTGACGCCACTGCGTACCTGTAAGCGCAGCCCATTGAGCCAAGCCGCGACACGTCCATCCCAATGCGCGTCCGCCCCCAGCGCATAATGCAGGCGTGGCTGATTGGCCAACAGTTGCGGCGCCAGTTCATCCAGACGGCCGATGGAATAGGCCTCGTCCACGCCAAAAAAGACACGGGCGCCTTCGGGGCCGTAGCGAAAACCATCCCAGATTTCGCGTTCCAGGTCCTTATCGCGACAGAACAGCACGCTTTTCGGCTTCGCCCCGGCCACCAGAATCAATACTGACTCAGGCTCGTCAAAGCCTGTTAGATAGTAGAAGTAACTATCAAAGCGATAGGGATAGTGACTGTCGCGATTACGCACCGCCTCTGGCGCGGTTGGAATAATGGCCACGCCAGCATTCATCCGGTGCAGGAGTTGTTGGCGGCGTTGCCAGAAGTGTGAGAGATCTTTCATGGGTTCAATTGTTGGTTCAAAGCCTGCAGGCGTTCCGGCGTGCCAACATCAACCCAGTGGCATTGGGCATGCTCGGCCGACACACGCTCCAGTTCGATTTCCGCGCGCAGCAAGGGCGCCAGTTTCGCACGACTGCCGGGGATGATGCCAGCAAATAGCTCCGGACGATAGACACCGATGCCGGAAAAAGTCAGCCGGGGGCCCCCTGCAGACACCAAACGTCCACTTTGCAGCACAAAATCCCCCTGTAAATGCTGCGGTGGATTATCTACCAACACCAGGTGCGCCATGACCCCAATCAGCGGCAATTCGAGCAGGCGACCAAAATCAAAATCACAATAGATGTCGCCATTCACCACCAGGAACGGCGCATCCCCCAGCCAAGGCAGGGCTTGTACGATCCCTCCCGCCGTTTCCAGCGCCTCAGCTTCTGCTGAATACTGGATGCGAACGCCAAACTGGCTGCCGTCGCCAAGGGCGGCCTCGATTTTATCGCCCAGATGCGCATGATTGATGACGATGTCGCGGAATCCTGCACCGACCAACCGTTCCAAATGCCAGACAATGAGCGGCTTGCCGCCCACCGCCAAGAGAGGCTTAGGGGTGTGATCGGTAAGCGGTCGCATGCGCTCGCCCCTGCCGGCCGCCAAGATCATAGCTTTCATACGCGCCCGAAAAACATCACCAACCACGTGGCGCACAAGGAAAAACGATGTGAATTCTTGTGCCCTGAAACGTCAGGCGGGGTGAGACTTGACAAGTCGCCGCTCACTAAACAAGCCTGAATTCCCCGTGGTTTAGTCTTAAGGTTATTGATCAAAACGTATATCCGGTCTGCGTCTGGAAATTCTCAAACTGGTTCAACAGGCGCAGGAAGGGGCGCAATTCGATATAGCGGTCACAGGCACGTCGCAAATAGTCTGACACCAGAGGCATGTCTTTCAGATAGTCATCCTTGCCGTCACGATGACTCAGGCGGGCAAAGATCCCCAGCACCTTGATGTGCCGTTGCACGCCCATCCATTCAAAGTCGCGATAAAAATCGGCGATATCAGTCGGCACCGGCAGGCCAGCTTGCTTCGCCTTTTGCCAGTAGCGCACCACCCAGTCCAGCACCTGGTCTTCTTCCCAGCGAATATAAGCGTCCTTGAGCAGGGAAACGAGGTCATAGGTAATGGCGCCATACACGGCATCCTGAAAATCCAGAATGCCCGGATTGGCGTCACACACCATCAAGTTTCGCGAGTGATAGTCGCGATGCACGTAAACCTGGCCCTGCCCCAGAATGTTGCGATTGAGAGTATCGAAAGTCTGCTGTATCAACACCTGCTGCTTGTCATCCAACTGGATACCCAGCTGTCGGCTTAAGTACCAGTCGGGTAGCAATTGCATCTCACGCGACAGGAGCGCCGCATCATAATCCGGAAGAACATTCGGGCGACTGGTCTGCTGGATCTTGATCAGAGCGTCAGTAGCGTCCCGATACAGATCCCCGGCGCTGCTCTCGTTCAACGCGGAAAGGTAAGTAGTATTTCCGAGATCGGACAGCAACAAGAACCCCTGCGCCAGATCCTGCCCCAGCACCTGCGGCACGTGCACACCAGCCTTGGCAAATACTTCGGCCACACGCACGAAAGGCTCGCAATTTTCATGCTGTGGCGGCGCATCCATGGCAATCAACGTGCGCCCAGGCAAGGTCACGCGAAAATAACGGCGAAAGCTGGCATCGGCTGATGCGGGCGCCAGGGTAAAAGCCTCCCCATCTAACGCTTGATTTAACCAGTCCTGCAGTTGCTGTTGTCGTTGCACCAAAAACGCCTCTCATTGCAAAAATTAAGCAGCCACTCGACTATCGCGCCAAGCCGTTGTCCACAAAAGATAAAACTAGCAAAAACCGAAGATCTACGCGAGATTTCACCCTAGATACAGATTGCCTAAAAGACAAATTTATGAGATTTTATCACCAGAAAAAATAAACTACTCAACCGAATCCACCCAGCGCCCGCATCCTCCCCCATAATTACGCATGCAGAAAATTATCTTTTTCACGTCAGTGTTTGCGCTTGTATCGGCGTTTTGCGGACCGGCACGCGCAGCGGATGAAATCGAGCAAGTTGCCGACCAGGACGCCGCCACCACGATTGAGGCCGCGCGCCTGGAAATTCATCTGGACCGCAGAATGAAGGCCACCGGTGCAGCCGAGATGCATATCAACGGTGAAGCCATTTTTGGCGACCGCATCGATTACGATCAACTCAATCAGCTACTACATGCCAGCGGCAATGTCCGCGTCGAGCAAAAAGGCAACGTCATCGCCGGTCCGGAACTCAAAATGCAACTGGATCAGCGTGTGGGTGAAATGCAGGAAGCAGTCTTCACTCTGGGCGGCAAGGTAAAAATCGCCCCCATGACCCAGACCTCCGCCACACCCCAACAAATCAATGCCCCGCAACCAGACGACAGTTTGATGCAGCAAGCCCGAGGCAAAGCTGCACTACTTAGCTTTGACGGGCCTAGCAGGGAAATACTCAAGAACGCCAGTTACACCACTTGCGAAGCAGGTCGCGACGACTGGTACCTGAATGCCCGTGAAATGGAGCTGGACCATTACACGCAGGTAGCCACCGCCACGCACGCCAGCATCGAATTCAAGGGCGTACCCATCCTGTATACCCCGTGGATGGATTTTCCACTCAGCCGTCAGCGCCAGAGCGGTTTTCTGACGCCGACCTGGGCGACGACCAGCAGCAGTGGCCTCGACATCACGTTGCCTTATTACTGGAACATCAGTCCCAACCGGGATGCCACCATCTCCGGGCGCTACATGAGCCTGCACGGTGTGCAAACACAGGGTGAATTCCGCTATCTGGAAGAAAACTACAAGGGCCAGGACCATCTGGAATATCTGCCCAACGACAGCACCGGAGTCGGCACCCGTTACTACGTCAATCTGTTGCACGACCAGATCTTCGGTGGCGGCTGGTCAGGCGGGCTCAATTACCAGAAGGTGTCAGATGACAAGTACTTTACTGACCTGTCGTCTTCCATCATCACCACCAGCACCGTGGTCATGCCGCAACAGGCATACGTCAACTATGGCGATGGCACCTGGAATTTCAATGGCCTGGTGCAGAAGTTCCAGACTCTGGATGGCGCATCCTACCCTTACCAGCAATTGCCACAACTGACACTGAGCGGTCACAAGGACTGGGATCTCTTCAACGGCAACCTGTACACGCAATGGGTTAATTTCGAACGCAGCAGCCAAGCTCTGTCAACGGCACCGCTGCCGAGCGCGCCAGGAACGACCCTGCTCAGTGGCGTTAATGGTGGTCGATCAACGATCTATCCCAGCCTGAGCATGCCGCTTGGCAACAGTTACGGCTACGTTACACCAAAGTTCGGCGTCGACTACACCAAATATGACCTGAGCAATTCACGCTACACCCTGAAAGATGCGCTTGGCCACACCACTGCCGGCAACTTCGTATCCGATAGCCGCACGTTGCCGATCTTCAGCCTGGACAGCGGCCTCTATTTCGACCGTGATTTCAAGGTCATCAAGAACGCCTATACGCAGACGCTGGAGCCCCGACTCTACTACGTTTACATCCCTTATCAGGACCAGTCACAACTGCCGGTATTCGATACGGCCCAATCCGACATCAATCTGGGCACGCTGTTCACGGAAAACCAGTTCACCGGCGGCGACCGCATCAACAACGCCAACCAATTGTCACTCGCTGTCACCAGCCGTATCATTGATGCCACAACCGGTGTTCAGCGTATGGCAGTCACGCTAGGGGAGCGCTTCTACTTCAGCGACCAGAAGGTAACCCTGCCCAACATCGCACCTCGCACAGAAAACACCTCCGATATCGTGCTGGCAGGCACGGCACGCCTGCTCAATCACCTGAACATCGATACCGGATGGCAATACAATACCGGCGCCGCCCAGATCGATCAGGCCAATATCGGTGCACGCTACAATCCGGAACCGGGCAAGGTGCTAAACCTGTCCTATCGCTACACGCGCGCACCACAGGGCATTCAAGGCGTCAATCAGGTCGATCTTTCCACGGAGTGGCCACTGGGCGGCAATTGGTTTGGACTGGGCCGACTCAACTATTCGTTCTACCGGGACCCGAAAGTCGCGGGCGGCGTCCCTGGCATGGTTGAAAGCCTGGGCGGCATAGAGTACGATGCCGGCTGCTGGCAGGCTAGAGTCGTAGCCCAGCTGATCGCCACCCCGACCACTGCAACGGCAGCCAACCCGACGCCATCGGCCGGTCTCAGCCATGCCATTTTCTTTCAACTGGTTCTGACCGGGCTTGCACCACTCGGTACCGCCAGCCCCATCGGCCAGCTCAACCGCAGCATTCCAGGTTACCGCGATTCGGCACTAATGCCCAATAACTTACAATGAACATTACCATGCCCTCACCATTGCTGAATTTCACAAGTTTACTGCTCGCCGCCAGCCTGCTTTTGCCAGGCGGCAACCTGGCCCGGGCAGAAGAAAATACTGGCAACGAGGTCAAACAAATCGACCGCATCATCGCCGTCGTTGATAAGGAAGTCATTACCCGCAACGAACTGCAAAACCGCATCAAATCGGTGCTGCAGCAACTGGAAAAGCAGGGCGTTGCGCTGCCGCCACAAGATGTTCTTGATAAACAAGTGTTGGAGCGCCTGATCTCAGACAGGTTGCAGCTGCAACTGGCAGCCCAGACCGGACTGCGCGTGGATGATGCCCAACTCGACAAGACCATCGAACGCATTGCCGAACAGAACAAGCTCAACATGACCGATTTCCGCCTGGAACTGGAAAAGGAAGGCATCAGCTTCCGGAAATTCCGCGAGGACATTCGTAACGAAATCATACTGGCGCGACTGCGTGAACGCGAAGTGGATAACCGCATCAACATCACCGATGCCGAAATCGACAACTTCATGACCACGCAAGCCTCACGCAATGAAGCCCCGGACGAGTTTGAAATCGCACACATTCTGGTGCGCGCACCGGAAGAAGGCACACCGGAGGAATTGCAGAAACTCCGTGCCAAGGCAGACCTTGCCTTGAAGAAACTGCAAGAAGGCGTCGACTTTACACAGATTTCCGCCAGTTATTCCGACACCCCGAATGCTCTCGAAGGTGGCCAACTCGGATGGAAAACAGCGACCCAGGTGCCGGCATTATTCCTCGATACCTTAAAGGGCATGAAAGCGGGGGAAATCAGCCCCATCCTGCGCAGCCCGAATGGCTTCCATATTCTCAAACTGATCAACCGGCGCGGCGGCTCGTCCCCCCTGGTCATCCAGCAAACTCACGCCCGGCATATTCTGATTAAAATCAATGAAGTGGTTTCTGATGCCGATGCCAAACATCGTCTGGACGACCTGAAAGAACGTCTGGACAATGGTGCCAATTTTGAAGAACTGGCGCGCCAATACTCTGAAGACGGTACCGCGTCCAAAGGGGGTGATCTTGGCTGGGTCAATCCCGGCGATACCGTCCCCGAGTTCGAAAAAGCCATGATGGCCCTAAAGACCAACGAAATTAGCGAAGCCACGCACTCCCCTTTCGGCTGGCATATCATCCAGGTGACCGAACGCCGCACCCAGGACATGGCCAAAGATTCCGCCCGCCTCAAAGCCCGTCAGGAAATCAAGGCCAGAAAATCAGACGAAGCCTTTCAGGACTGGCTACGCGAATTGCGCGACCGGGCATATGTCGAATATCGCATCGAAGATAAGTTCTAGAATAGCGGTCGGCTATCAGCAAAAACGATTTTGCCGTGTCTGAAAGCTAAAGGCTGATAACTTGTATGCCTAAAGTTGTCATCACTGCCGGAGAGCCCGCCGGCATCGGCCCTGACCTCTGCGCCATGCTGGCACAGCGCCTGCCGGATGCCGACATCACCGTCATTGCCGACCGTCATCTGCTTGAATCCCGCGCCGAACTGCTGGGCCTATCACTCAATCAGCTGAACATCCTGCATCTGCCCCTGGTGGCGTCCGCCGTACCAGGCCAACTGAATCCAGCCAATAGTTCCTATGTGCTGGAAACACTCAGAATTGCCGCAACAGGCTGCATCAATGGCGAATTTGATGCCATGGTCACCGCCCCGGTACACAAGGGGATCATCAACGATGCTGGCATCCCTTTCACCGGTCACACCGAATTTCTGGCCGAACTGACCGCGACCCCGCAAGTCGTCATGATGCTGGTCGGTGGTGGCATGCGCGTCGCGCTGGTCACCACTCACCTGCCGTTACGCGCAATAGTGGACACCATCACGCCTGAACTGCTGGAACACGTCATCCGCATCCTGCATGCCGACCTCGTCAGCCGTTTCCGTCTGGCTAAGCCCCGCATCCTGATCGCCGGCCTCAACCCGCACGCCGGCGAAGGCGGTCATCTGGGCAGGGAGGAAATCGAGATCATAAGCCCGGTGCTGGAACGACTGCGCAGCCAAGGCATGAACCTGATCGGCCCACTCCCCGCCGACACCCTGTTCTCGAAAAAAAATATCGCCAGCTCTGATGCCATCCTTGCCATGTACCACGACCAGGGCCTGCCCGTACTCAAACACGCGAGCTTCGGTGGCGGCGTCAACGTGACGCTCGGCATGCCTATCATCCGCACCTCAGTCGATCACGGCACGGCACTGGAACTGGCGGGCACCGGACGCGCGGAGGTGGGGAGTTTGTATGCAGCGATCAACTTGGCCATTGAGATGTCGATCTAGCCGGGATGTGTCAAGGTCGGCGATTTCCCGGCAGCAACTTACCTAATCTTTCCTGATTAGAAAGAATCGTCAGCCGTCATTCCGGGGCCGCGCAGCGGAACCCGGAATCCAGAAAATTACGACCAAAATTCCTCATTGCTAATCAAGTAATCTCTAGCCTGCTCATCCTATGATACGGCGCAGTCAAATCTCTTTTATTGAAAGGCACTGTATCGGCTGAACTTGTTACAATGTCAATTGCCAGAATTGGCAACCACACAAGCGAGTTAGTATTCTGAACAGGGACTTAAACATGTTGAAAAAACTGATGTCGTTGAGCATTCGATGGAAGTTGCAGATGGGTTTTTTCACGGTGACCATGATCACCACCATTTATAACCGCATGCTAGCCTCCCATGAACTCGAAAAAATGGTGGAAATCACTCGCCTACACGGCGTGGATTCTCATGTGGTGAAGCTGCTTGAAGCCAATCATGACGCCTATATTTTCAACTCTTTCTGGGAGTCCGCCATTGAGTTTGCCTTTCAGTTCATGCTGATCGGCTTCCTGGCCAATCTCTTCGTCAGACCGATTATCGCCCTGTGCGATGCCTTGAAGTCGGTTGAAGCTGGCGACTTGACCCGTGAGGTCAGGAATGACTCGCGTGACGAAATTGGCATTCTAGAAAAAAGTTTTAACGACGTACTGGCGAAGCTCAATCGCATCATGCGGGAAATTGATAATAGTGGACGCCACATGGGCCAGTCGGCCTATCAGATAGCAAAGATTTCCAGTGAAATCGCCGAGGTCGGCAAAAAAGAAGAGAGCCGTTCTGCGGCCGTTACCAGCGCAACTGAGGAGCTGCACAAGATTTCTACCAGTGTGCAGGAGTCGGCACGGCTTGCCACCGAGCGCGCAAAACAGACCGAGGCACAGGCCAATCAAGGTATTACCACGGTCGAGCGCAACATCGACGAAATGGAGCAAACGGCGGTAGAGGTCAACCGAGCGGCGACGGAATTAGCCGACCTGGCGCAGGCCGCCAACAAGATCCACGATATCATCGGAGCCATCAAGAATATCGCCGGTCAAACCAATTTACTAGCCCTTAATGCCGCCATTGAGGCGGCGCGAGCGGGGGAGGCCGGCCGTGGTTTCGCCGTGGTCGCGGACGAGGTGCGAAAGCTGGCAGAAATCACCAATAGCTCGGCCGAAGAAGTAACTAAAATCGTCGGCCTCCTGACCGGTAAGGTGAAACAAGTCACGGATGCAATGAACATCGTGGTAGAGAAAGTGCATGCCAATCAGCAAGTGGCGAGTGAGACTGCCTTCGTGATCCGAACCATGGTTTCGCAAGTCACGGAAAGCGCCGATGCCAGCCTTGGCATTTCGGACGCCAGCCAGAAGCAACTTGAATATCTGATGATGTTGAGCGGGACACTGGATAATCTGTTTTTCACCATCAGGGAGAGTTCCGCCAAAGTCGAGGCGACGGCAGTAGTTGGCAATAACCTGTACTTTGTCACGCAGAAACTCAACAGCGTGATGTCCGACTTTACGTTCAATGTCATCAAGGAAACCGAAGTCAATCAGAATGAAAACCGGAAATTCCCGCGTGCGCAGAACAACCTGCTGGTAGAGGTGGTCGATGGTGCTGTCACGCTCGAAGGCGTCACCAGTGATTTCAGCCTGACTGGCATCCAGCTGGCATTGCCCAGTGCGCTGCAGAGCAAGGGTAATGTTGCTCTGCGCATCTACCTGCCCAACGGAGATCTGAGCCAATACGCAAAGCAACCACCTTTTTTACTAACGGGACGAATTTCCTGGCAACGCAAGGTGGATAATCGCAATTTGTGCGGATTCGAGTTTGTACAGATGGACGACATCAAGCGAAAAGCTCTGAAAGCCTGTTTCGATTTTTTCAACAAGAATGCCGAGTTCTGATTTTATGTTCTTGCCATCATCTAAAGCAAAAACTTAGCTGCAGACTCTTTTAATTTTGCCGCTAATTTTTCAAGATTGTCAGCAGATTTCGTGACTTCCTGAATGATTGCACTTGTTTCTTCAGTCATGCGAGCAATCCCCTCGACATCCTTGGCAATAAGGTTGCTGGTGGAGCTTTGCTCTTGCAGCGATGATGAAATGTCTCCGATCGCTGAGAGAACTTTTTGCGTCCCTTCTTGTATCTTCTCCATTGAAGTCCCTGCATGGCCCACCATCTGGACACCTTCATTCACCTGAGCATTTCCCTTCGACATTCCTTCAATTGCTTTAGTCGTTCCATTCTGGATTGCATTGACCATCTCGGTTATTTCCTGCGTAGACAGGGTTGTGCGTTCAGCCAGATTTCTTACTTCATCCGCCACGACAGCAAATCCCCTGCCTTGCTCCCCGGCACGTGCCGCTTCGATGGATGCGTTTAAGGCTAATAGATTAGTCTGGTCAGCAATTTCCTTGATAACGCTTACGATCCTGGAGATTTGATGGGATTGTTCGCCCAGCGCTGTAATCATGCCAGATGATGATATAACAGCTTCTGAAATCTTTTGCATCTCGGAAATAACATCCTGAACGACCTTAGCGCCATGTTTAGCCAACAGACCCGTCTCAGAAGCATTGGTCTTGGCATTAACTGCATTGTCCGAGATCTGCCCTATCTGAGCAGTCATTTCCTCTACTGAAGAGGCGACTGAAATCGATGCGCTGCTTTCTCGTTCCGATGAATGAAGAACTTTATGAGAGGAGATGGCTAATTGTCGAGATGCCTCTGCCAGTGTTTCTGCCGCATGGAGAGTGCCGCTGATAATATCCCTGAGTCCCGCCTGCATTTGTTTCATGGCCGCTAGCAAACTGGTGCTATCGCCGGATCTCGTCACAATATTTCCAGATAAATTCCCTTGAGAAATCTGCTTGACTATATCGATAACGTAAACAGGCTCACCACCCAATTGGCTAAGCAGGCGGCGCACAATAAATCCAACGACAAATAACAATACAATTTGAAGTAGGATCTGGCCGATCCATATCCAAGAATTTATTCTTTTAATTGTTGCAAGATCCTCCTTGACATCGATAGTAACGCTGGCCGCACCCAAGACTGCCCCGTCTTCCACACCATGACATTTCAGGCAGTTGGTCGTTCGAAAATTTTTCTTGGCTATGAATGGCATTACGGTTCTGAGGGACTCACTACCATCTGCACCGTGAGTCATTTTGAACACCGTCTTGCCGCTGGCAAGGACATTCCGATCTATATCATCAACTGGATACTCTTGCGGAAGGCCACGTGGGTTTTCATCATCGATCGCTTTACTACGAACAATCCGCATTTCCTTGATGTTGTCCGACGCCCCCATTTTCTGAATGAAAAGTGCGCGGCTTTGCTGGTTACTGATGACTTCGTCTTCACCTGCTTTAGTGACCATCAAAGTATTCAGTCCGTTGATCGCCCCATCTGCTATTGCTCTCGCTCGTTCTTCTGCAGAAGTAAGGACAAGATGTTCAAACTGGATAAAAATCCATTGCTGAGCGCCGAGAAGTATTACGATCAGGAATCCTTGGATTAGGATCTGTAGCTTTAGTTGAAGTCCAGCTTTATTCCACCACTTTGATATCACGCCCACGATTAATCTCCCAATGGAGTAGCAACTGATTTTGCATTATTTTACGGATTGTTGAAACCCATAAATGACATAAAGATTTAATAGTCATTAAAGCAAGCAGCAGTCCCAATTGCAAGGTAAAAATTGGTAGGCATGACGTCATATTTCTGTGGAATCTAAATAAAGGAGCTCTCTTAAGAAGCCGGTCTGAAATTTCCAAAGCCGTTGTATTCTTTTAAACTCATCACAGCATCAACATACTCAGCATCATGTGCTAAATATAAGAGTTGTGCGGTCGCTGGGGGACTGTCGATTAATATGTCCCACTCTGGCTGATAGCAGGCATCCACAACTTTCTGAGCTTTGCTTAGACTAATCCACTCGTCTGCACCCAAACTGATTTGAGGGTTATATGCAATTTTCATTAACCACTCTCCGAATGCTTGAACACATACTCACGGAATTAACGTTGCCTACGTTCATCATAGAATGTTGCTAATACGTTCAGCATGTCAGGGGGCAGCTTTAGAGTAACTTCAGCTATTAGATCATCATCAATTCCGAACAATGCCTCAGCAACCGCTCCAGCTATTGCACCAATAGTGTCGCTGTCACCTCCAATGGAAATGGCGTTACGTATTGCATCTTCATAGCTGGTGGCTTCTAGTGCACATATCAGTGCCTGTGGGACGGTTCCCTGACAAGACTCATTGAATTCATAGCATGGCCTAATGTCATCTACCGATGGTGAAAGATCATAGCCATACACACGTTCGATCTCCGCACGGATTTTCTTCTGGCTGGTGTTCTGACGCGCTAAATATATTGCGTGTACGGTAGCACGAGCACCCTTCATGCCCTCAGGGTGGTTATGTGTAATTTCAGTCACCCTGTCAGACATGATCAGAGCTTCCTCAAGCGAATAAGCAAGCCATGCAGCTGGACTGACTCGCATGGCAGCACCATTACCAAAGCTGTTATAGGGTTCGTGAGGT
>CAIJXJ010000288.1 GCA_903824575.1 uncultured Methylobacillus sp. | reverse complement strand
GGTGCCACGGTTGGCTGACTCGCTGGCCGGGCGTATGGAAATACTACGTCTTCACCCGCTCGCGCAGGCGGAATTGGCAGAAAAGGAACCCGCTTTTCTGGGTGATTTGTTCGGTGAAGGATTCAAGACAAATCAGCAGGCTCGTCTGGGCAAGGAACTGGCAGAGAGAATTGCCGCCGGTGGCTATCCCGCAGCACTTGCGCGTCCATCGCCGCGCCGCCGCGCAACGTGGTATCGCGATTACATAGAAACGCTGGTGCAGCGCGACGTGCGCGACTTGGCGCGCATCAGTTCGTTGGACGTGCTGCCGCGCTTGCTTTCTCTGGCAGCCGGACAGACCGCACGGCTGCTCAATGTGACTGATCTGGCTTCTCCTTTTCAGTTAAGCCGCCCGACGATACGCGACTATGTGACCCTGCTTGCGCGCGTGTTCCTGCTGGAAGAATTGCCGCCTTGGCACAGCAACCGTTTAAGCCGGCTCATCAAAACACCCAAGCTGCACCTGGGCGATACGGGGCTTGCCTGCGCCTTGCTTGGTGTTGATGCAGCAGCGCTTTGGGCGGATCGTAATTTGCTGGGGCAATTGCTTGAAACTTTTGTTTTTCAGGAGCTGCGCCGACAGGCGAGCTGGCAGGAAAGCCCCATCGCCTTCTATCATTTTCGCGACAAGGATGGCGTGGAGGTGGACATCGTGCTGGAGGGGAGCGGTCAACGTGTGGCAGGGGTCGAGGTCAAAGCTTCTGCCACAGTAACGGCAGGAGATTTCCGTGGGTTGCGCAAGTTGAAAGAAAGCGCAGGACAGCGCTTTGCCGCTGGTGTAGTGCTATACGATGGCGAAGTTACGGCACCGTTTGGCGACAGGCTGTTTGCCGTACCAATCAGCAGTCTTTGGGAGGCCAAACAATAAAAAGTTCGAGTCTCAAATCTGAAATTGAAAAGAGGCGCTTTAACGCCGAAAGTAATCTTTAATGGTGGCAATTCTATGTTTTTTTGTTCGGGGCCATTCTGCAAAAATTAGGCATGTTGAACATATATGTTACATGATATATTATTATGCCATATATTAATTGCATAACTCAATGTCTAAAGTGTCCACTCGGGCGAGATCCCGCTACACCGATGAAGCGCTCTTGCTGTTAGGCAAGATGATTCGTGCCGCCCGCACAGAACGCAAATGGAATGCACAGGAACTGGCGGATCGTGCAGGTATATCACGCCCATTGTTGTCCAGGATAGAGGAGGGCAGTCCTGGCTGTGCAATCGGTGCGGTGTTTGAGGTGGCAGCCATCCTTGGAATCAAGTTGTTTGATGCGGACAAAACAACCCTTTCTGAAATGCGAAATCAGGTAGAGCAAAAGTTGGCACTGCTGCCAAAATCAATCCGTAAATCAAATAAGGTCAAGGATGACTTTTAAAATTCCGAAAGAAGCGTATGTCTGGATCTGGCAACCGGGAAATACAGAACCTGTTGTTGCCGGACTGCTGAGCAAACGCGATGACAGCCGGTTAGTGTTCAACTACGGCAAGAGCTATCTCGAACGTGGCAATGCCATTTCTATCTATGAACCTGAACTCCCGCTGGAGCAAGGTGAACTTCCGCTGTTGAACGATCTTCCCATGCCAAGTTGTATCCGGGATGCCTCTCCCGATGCCTGGGGGCGTCGTGTGCTTCTTTATCGCAGTGGTGCATTGGATGGCAATTCATTCGAGATGGACGAACTGACTTGCCTATTGGAATCGGGATCGGATCGAATCGGCG
>CAIJXJ010000287.1 GCA_903824575.1 uncultured Methylobacillus sp. | reverse complement strand
TGCCGTTCATCGTGCCGGGCAACATCACATCGAGCACGATGCCGTCGGGCGGCTGCGCCAACACCAGTTCATAGGCGGCTTGGGCGTTACCTGCTTCTTCGAGATCGAAGCGGTCTCGCAATGCCAGGCGAATCATGAGTCGCACGTCAGGTTGGTCGTCAACAATCAATATTTTTTTCATGACCCACTTTCCCAGTTTGGCGCTTTATGTAGATGTTTACGCAAGACGACCCCTGCTTGCAGGTGCTGCGGATAGCCGAACGGCCAGTTGCTCTGCGATGTGCTCAAGCTGATGAAAAGGAATGGGCTTAGGCAAAACCTGTATTCCTGCAGGCAGGCCGCCTCGCGCCGAAATTTCTTCTTGTCCAATCCCTGTCACGACCACGATCTCCAGCGAATCAAATTCCGGCATGGCACGAATAGCATGCAGCACCTGAAACCCGTCCGTCTGTGGCATGTTCAGGTCGGTAATCAGCAGGTCAGGGAGTGCACGGCCGAGTTGCAGAAGGGATTCAATACCATTGTTGACCGTGGTCACCTCTGGGGCGATCGACCAGTCCGACACCCTGAGTTGATAAAGCCTTAGCAGGGCCAGATCGTCATCGAGAACGAAAATGCGTAGCGGTGTGACACGGGCGGTGTTGCCTGAACCTGTACGCGTCCTCCTGGCGAATTTTGCCGATTCTGGCTTGGCAAGTAAACGCTCAACCGATTCTCGAGGAATGCGGCGATGACCGCCTTCGGTTTTCCAGCAATCCAACAACCCGGCTCCGGTCCAGTTCTGCACAGTTTGCAGGGACACGCCCAATAGAAGCGCAGCCTCTCGGGTGGTCATAAAGGATTTGGAAATTTTTCGCTCGTCCGAAAGCATCATCAATGCATGGTAATTGATATCGTATTTATCAAATATACCATTTATGCGCATTAATTACTATTTATTACTACTATTTATCATTTTTAAGCCGTAACCTCCTGTGCTTCTGGCAACCAGACGGTTACGGTCGTACCTGCCCCGAGCGCCGTCTGAATATCGATGCGGCCATGGTGTAGTTCAATAATTTCCTTGACGATGCTCATTCCAAGACCGGTTCCTGGAATGTTCCCAGAGGTATCTGCTCTGTAGAACCGTTCGAACACCCGTGCGCGCTGCGCTTGCGACATGCCGATACCGTGATCCCGCACCTCGATGCCGAACCAGCGCCTATCCCCGGACGAGTCCACGCGATAGGTCAGCGCAACTTCACCCCCCGCCGGTGAATACTTGTAGGCGTTTGAAATCAGGTTCGAAACCACTTGCTGCAATTTCTTGTGATCTGCACTGACCTCAAGCCGTTCCTCAGGCAACACCATGACTGGCCGTTCCCTGTTGTTTGGCAGACTGAATCCAGACACGGCATCATCGACCACGCTTTCAAGGTTCACGATTTCAAATATGAAGTCCTTGCCCTGCCGCGCCTCAATGCGCGCCAGATCAAGCAATTCATTGATGATGGAACTCATCAGGTCTGCCTGACGATGAATCACTGTCAGCAGTTCACGGCTGGTTGATGTGTCATAGTTCTTCATCAAAAGTAGCTCGGAAAAGCCATAGATACTTGCCATGGGCGTGCGCAGTTCGTGCGCAGCGGTCGACAGGAACTCCGACTTCAGACGGTCGACTTCAGTTTCATGTGTGACATCGCAAAAGTAGAGAATTTGCGAAACAGCCTCAGCATCGCTCATCTGAAACCGCACCTCGAGCACGCGATCCCCCAGTGCCGCCAACTGAAGCAGCAGTCTGGGCTGGTGGCTGATTGCGCTGCTTCGGCGGTCCGGCTCGCCTTCCTGCGCGAGTCGCAACGCGTCCATCCCGGGAAAAGGGGCAACGGACGAACAGAGCGCATTCAGTTTCAGACTAAAGGCATTTTCATCAATCCCTTCAAGGTCAGCGAGACTGAGCCCGGTCATGCAACAAAAAGCCGGACTTGCATATTTGACGCGGTGTGTGGCATCAAAGGACACGAAACCGTCCGGACTCAGTGTAAAAATGGCGTCGAGTTGCTGTCGAGCCTCTTCCAGTGCCGCGAGAGAGCGAAATAGAAAGAAAAATAAAGAAATCGCCAGAACACTGATGGTGAGCGTTCCGGTAATGATAATTTTTTGCTGTGCTTTGTATGACGCGAGCACTCCATCCATTGACTCGCCGACCACGAAAGTCAGGCCATATTCCGGCAGACGGTAGTACCCATAAATTCGCTCGATCCCATCAACGACTGCGCGGTCACGATAATTCCCGGAATCCGAGGGATTGTTTCCCAGGTAGGGACGGTCTATAAGAATCTTGCCCAGACCCAGAGAGGAGGGGAAGCGTGCCAGGATCTCACCGGTATCCCTGATTACGGACAGTGCATCTTCCTTTTCGAGACGCAACTTGCCGGCAAAGCCGGTGAACTGGTCAGGGCTGATTGACACCACGATCACGCCATCAAATCCGCCGTCTTCAAATATTGGGCGGGTCACCTGGATGGACCATTTTCCAGATACCTTGCCCAGGATAGGCTTGCTGATGAACAGACGGTCACGGTTTTCGGCTTCTTGATGAACCAGGAAGTGTTCCCGCTCACTCAGGTCTGTGCGGTCAGGCGAGTTTGTCAGGCTTGAAAATGCCAGAAAGCCCTTCTTGTCAAGAATGGCGACCTGAAAAGAGAGGTCGCTGATATTTTCTTGCGTCTGCTGCACAATGGTCGAAAATGTTTTTGGGTCACCTGTCCAGCGACTGCGAACATCCAGGATGAATTCGTTGATCCGCTTGAAGGCTGACCGGGAATACTCTGCGAAGACCTGTGCTTCGATCGATGTGCGCACATCGGCTTCACGCAGAGCCGCGTCACGGCTACGATGCAGCTCATAAAGTGCGACTGCCCATACAAGCAAAAGTCCCAGCGTGACTGTCAGTGTGATCTGCAGTCGAAGTGAACGCGTCGAACGTTTCATAGTGGATACCAAGGTTTCTTTTGGTCCCATTCTACTCAACGACCGCTAGTGCATCAGGCTAGCAGCTGTATTTCCGCATCCATTCCAACTGGATTACCACGTGCTGATCAAGGCGTCATTGAGAAAATCGTAGCTTCCTTCCATGAGTTTCTCGCCGTATTCATGGCTGATTTTCATCATGGTCACACCATACTTGGCTAGTGCTTTTGGATCGCGTCCCCAGCCATGCAACGTGTTCATGAAATCGGTGTGCTTGGTCAAGCAGTTATGTTGATCAATCCGGATTTGCATGATTTCATCGAAAATGACCGCAGCATCGATAAAGTCGTCAATGGATGCGGTTTCAAACGTCAGGGCAAAGCCAAAATCCGGATATTTTTTGGTCAATTTCGCAGAATCAGCGTCACTGTCCACCTCGTAGAACTTGTAATTTTCACCTGGTTGATCATCAACGATAGACTTGTGCCTGATGGCAGACTCGAGCCAATAGATAAAGTCATCGCTGTTCTTGCGTTTTTTTGCTTTCTTGACACCCAGCAAATCTTTCAAGTCACGCGTTGTGATCTGGATGGACGACTTGAGCGCAAGAATTTTTCTTTGGCTCTCGGCAGCATCATCGATATTATTTTTTGTCATTTCCTGACTCCAGTGAATGAAGCGTATGGTTAGTCGTCACGCATCAACCATCACTCATATAGCGAAATTGTATATACAAAAGCAGCACTAAGTAGAAGCAGTGGGTACCGATTCTGTTTTAAGCGCCCGGCAGTCAAGAAGCTCACGGTCAGTATCACGATGACGATGAATGTCCTGATGATTGCAATGGTCGGATTGGACTCGTTCGTTGTCATGAGCCAGGTAACCGGAACCCCTGACAAATAAAGGATACCCGTCACGATCCGCATGGTCGGCGCGGCATTTAGCATGATGAGAGCGATGTACATTCCATCAATATGGCCCACCTTGTCGCCTGACCGGATTGCAACAACACTTGTCAGCATGCCGTAGCAAATCATGACTGGGATGATGCCAAACAGGATTTTGTTGACGGAGCTTTCAATGAGAAAGAAATTCAGCACCAGCGCCAGAAAGACGAATGCGGGACCCAGCACACAGAGTATGGTGATGCCGATTGCACGATGCACACGAATCGTTGCCGCTGACCGTTTGAGAAAAACCATCAGGCCAAGTTGCACAAGTAGACCGAAGTAAAGGCAGTAGCTCGACAGTACGTGGTAGGTGATGAGCCCATTGGAGCTGTAATGGCCTCCAGCAATGGAAACCGTGCGATTCGGATTGATCCAGCCCACGCGTGGATAGCCCCAGTTGCCTGTCTGGAAAAAATTCAGAACCGTGTACAAAAGGGACAGGTGCGACAGAACCCCAAAGCAAATGAAGAAAATCTGAGTTTTCGAAAAAACGCGCTGACGTTGAGCCGAGTGGTTCATTGGTTCAGTGAATCTTGCATAGAACGGTCAGAACCTGCTCAGGATATTTTTGAAGCTGATCTCAGTCGAGTTTGCCGGCATGGATACGAAATCGCCATCCACCCCAACTTTTATTGGCCTTGAATAAATGTCAGGCGCATTACCCAAAAATATTCCTTCCGCACCCGGCAGTTGCAGGGGCGGCGTGATGCCGGCCAGCAACAGGAACGTTGTGTTGGCATCGCGTGCAGTCGCGGCCGCATCTTCCGGCGTAGCATGTTGCGTGGCCATCTTTGCAAAGAGGTCGGAAACGTTGACCATGCCTGATTGAACCGCCCCGTCGCGATAGAAGGCCATGAGAGTCGGTGACAGCGCATCATGAACCAGTAAATCCACATCTTTGGCCTGCGTCGCGACGAGTCCTGATTTCGTTGTGTCACCGGTGATGACGACACTTCGACCCTTGTAACGGAAAATATATCCAACGGACGGATCAGCAGGAAAACGGTCAAGGGGGAACGCGCTGACTTCCAGGTCTGGCGTTTTGATCAGCGCGAGCCGTTCATCGCGAGAGGAAATTTTCAGGGTAATTGATCGTCCGCCAAAACCTGATGGCTGAATGTTTCCCGTCGCTGATTGCGCAATTTTGTAGCGGCTATCCAGTAAGTAAGCCTGTTGCAGGCCGGCCACGACGCCTTCCACGCCCTCAGGGCCAAAGACGGGAATTGGTTCTGGATTTCCCGACAACAGCCAGTTCCAGTTCAGCAACTGGCCCAGGCCATTCATCCGGTATGAGTGTGTGCTCGTCAGGAAGATGGCTTTCACCTCGCCCGCGCCAAATCCCATGCCTTCAATAATCTGGGTGCTCTTGTTGCCCGCGTCGACAACAAACAGGTTTTTACCTGCCACCACGACCACGCAAGGCTCGCTGCGCTTAGGATCAACAAGGAGTTGCGAACCGGCACCACACAGACCCACATGCAAGCCATCGGGCACGTTGGCAATTGTGCTGTTTGTCAGTCGATGCTTGACTGCGAAGGCAATCACCAAATCCAGAATGGGCTTTCTGAAAGCGTAAGCCCCCACAAAAATCACGCACAGAACGAGTAGAGCGATGAAGATTTTTATGTAAGCACGTTTTCTGTACATGGATTTTTTATATGTCTTGTGTATGGCAGGCTTACTCATCATACTGGCAGATTGCTATTTGCGGATGTGTCCGATCTTTACGTTCATCGCAACACTCTCGCCAAGGCCACCACTTTGCTGCCAGGCATTGTTCAGTCAGTCTCGCGCTAAACGCCCAGCGACTTTGCTGTTGTACGCGGGGTTAATGCTGACTGTTTTCGCTGACGTCCGAGCCAACGGCAACGGGTGTGTAGGCTCGCTTCCCATGGGTGCCTCGACCACGATCAGTAGCGGGCAGACTGGTCCGTGCAGCAACTCTGGCGCAGTGACAGACTTAAACATTACCGCCGCTGGAAGCATTTCCGCGGGGTCGAGTGGCGTCGCGAATACGGGCACGATCACAACACTGATTAATAGTGGCAGCGTATCGGGTACGCAATACGGCGTCACGAACACCAGCACGATCACGACGTTGACCAATACGGCCACTATTTCGGGTGGGGTGGCAGGCATCAATAATACCGGCACCATTTCCACGTTCAACAATAGCCAGGGCAAAAGTTCAAGTGCCCTGAGCTACACCGGAGCCTTGCCGGCAAACTACAACGTCATTATCAATAGCACGGCGAACTTCGGCCAACTTGCTGTCAACGCAGTGACCGGCACGATGGCCTTCAATATATATGGCAATACCGGAACAACGCTGGTGAACGGGGTGCCGACTTCGACTGTCGCAGCGGGTACATATGCCGATGTCTTACAAGGTTTTTCAACCTTGACCGGTTTTGTCACCGGGGCAACCGGCACGTTCGGAAGTCTGACGTACAGCCTGGTGGCAGATGGTTCGAATTCTGGTTGGTGGAACTTGGTTTTCGCGACCCCGGCGCCACCGCCTTCGCCCGCACCGACCCCGCCTGCCGAGACTAATATCGTGCCTGGCAGCGCGGTGGGGCTCAGCAGCGTAGGCGTGACGTCCTACCCCGTATTTAACGGCGGGGCGCTCACGCTCGTGGCAGGAGACAGTTCGAGCCAGCCATTCACCATCCTCAGTGCAGGCGGAACAATCACGTCACCGTCAAGCGGCTCGGCGCAGTTGTCAGGCGCTTTTTCTGGCCCCGGCGGCCTGACAGTGAATGGCCCAGGTACGCTTGTACTCACTGGTACCAACACCTATTCGGGCGGCACAACCGTGGCGTCCGGCACGCTTCAGGGCAACACCAACAGTCTGCAGGGCAACATCGTCAACAACAGCACAGTCGTATTCGATCAGGGCTTCACGGGCACCTACTCAAGCCAGATGTCGGGTCACGGCAGCCTGACGATGCAAAACGCAGGCACGCTGATAATGACTGGCGCCAACAGCTATTCAGGTGGCACAACGGTATTGTCCGGAACCGTATCGATCGCGGGCGGCTCTCCCTTAGGCACAGGCGTCGTCAATGTTGGTCCGGGCGCAACGCTCATGGGTAGCGGCACCATCGGCGGTGCGTTGACAGTCGCCGGCACACTCAAGCCTGGCAACTCGCCGGGCTACCTGGCTGTGACGGCTCCGGTGAGCTTCAACAGCGGCAGTACCTACCAGCAAGACATCGCCGGCCGTGTCCAGGCCAGCAGCACCACGCCCACGGGCAGCACGGGCTACTACTCGTTCATGAATGTGACGGGTGCGGGGGTCACGATTAATTCTGGCGCAACTCTTAACCCCCAACTGCAGAACCTGTTTAGCCCGTCTGAGGCGGGCTACGGCAGCGCGTCGTACGTGCCAGTGCCGGGCGATAAGTTCCGCATCCTGACTGCCGATGGCGGCATCACGGGCAAGTTCTCGACGCTCTTGCAGCCAGTGGGCCTGGCCTCGGGTACCCAGTTCATCACGTTCTATAACTACAACGGCAGCAATAGCCTGGACCTGGCCGTGATCCCGTCGTCTTTCAATACCGCGGTGTCCGCGTCAGGCAACAAGAACGCGCAATCGGTCGGCAGTGCACTGGACAAGATGGTCGCAGCCAACCAGTCGGGTACGTCCTCCGCCGCGCAAGATCAGTTGCTGTATGGTGCCTCGGGCCAGTCGTTGGCCAGCCTGCCGACCTACACCCAGGGCCTGGCCGGCGAGATCTACGGCGCGACACTTGCCGTGGTGCCGCAGACCACGCAGCGTTTGCAACAGGCTGTCCTCACGCGGCTGGGCGACGCGCTGTTTGTCCCCATGCGCGGTGCAACGGCGGCGACCTCGGCCACCAACTCGGCCATCAGCGCCACCAACCCCGGTGGCCAGCCAACGGCCAGCATGAGCTCAAACCCCGGCGTCAACCCGTACGCCGCATCGTTCTCGAATGGCACGGCCTGGGGCGAGGTCGCCTACCAGTACGGCAACCGCTCGAGCGACAGCAATGCGGGTGGCTGGACCAGCAACCTGGTGCAGGCCGTGGTGGGTGCCGATGTCTACTCGGCAGGCGGAATCAAGGCGGGCGGCGGCGTGTCGCTGTCGAACACCAACGTGTCGGCCAGCCAGGGTTCGGGCACCGTGCAGCAGGGCTCACTATTTTTGTACGGCAAGTTGCCGGTGCAACAGTTCGTGGTCGATGCGGTGGCGAGCTATGGGTTTAACTCGACCGACAACACCCGCCGCGACGTGACCGGGATCACCAATGGTTTCAGGGCCAAGGGCATTCAGGGCAACGATGCTTTGGTCAGCCTGGGGCTGAACCTGCCGATTGAGTTGGAACAGGCCACGCTGTCGCCCTACGCCCGGGTGACCTGGCAGCAAGTGACGCAGAATGGTTTTAACGAGGGCAGTGCAGCCTCGGCACTGACAGTCAACAGCTACAACGGCAACGGTGCGCGCGGTGTGATTGGCCTGGCTGCGGGGTCCAGGGCGACCAACCCGCTCAAGGAAACCTACACCTACCGCGCCAATGTCGGCGTGGGAGTGGACTCGACCACGTTGCTCAGCCCAATGCTGAACGCATCACTTGTTGGCACATCAACCCAGATCAATACCCCCAGCCCGGGTGCTGCGTTCGTGCAGGTTGGCCTGTTCGGCACGGCCAATTTGGCGGACAACGCCTATGCCTATATGGGTGTGACGACCGAGGTGCGCAGCGGTCAGACGCTGGTGGGTGGAAATGTCGGCGTGATGATGCAGTTCTGATCACTGTCTTTGACTGATGCTCGGTCACGCCGCATAGCAGGCATGCGCGAAAAATCGGTGAAGATCAGCAAAGGAATTCATTTGAATCAAGGAATCAAATTATTTCTTGAGCGTTCTGGCAACCTCAGCAGCCATGTTTGATAATCGCACCGCTTCTGCTGCAGCGTTGGTCGCTATTTTGGTTGCTGCGGCTGCCTCGGCAGAGGCCTTGATCGAGGATTCTTCAGCTTGATTGGCAACTGCTGCGGACGCTGCAGCTGAAGCAGCCGCAGCAGCCGAGGCCGCCTGAATTGCAGCCAGAGCAGCCGCTGCGGCGGCGCGGGCCGCTGCCTCTGCGGCCTTTACCGCGAACTCGGACGCAGCCTCTTTGGCAGCTTCGGTCGCACTCTGGGCTGCGACGACAGAATTTTTCGCCGATTCCGCCGCAGCCTTGGCCGCTTCAGCGGAGTGCATTGTCAGTGTGTTGAGTGATGAAAGGGCGGAAACATACCGCTCGTTCATGTTTGCATACCTTGCGCTCAATACTTCGATCTGAGTTTCCAATGTCGCGAGCTTTAGACCAAACTTCTCGACTTCAAAATTCACAAAAATCTCCTTTTTCCCCCTCTGCCGAATGAAAAGGGATCTGAGCCGGTCACGATGCCTGAGTAGTCGACAATCTCTGTCACACAACAAAAAATTGACGCTGGCCGCAACGACTCGCTCGCTGATGCTACACCGAAATAACGGTCAATGAAGGGCACCAGCAAGTCATTAGACCTGTACCATATCTCTAATAATTGGTTCAGTTGAATATCAAGCGAAAAATTCAAGCGAGCATAGTCTTTTCATGATCGAGCATACTTCGCTTTCCTCTAACACTGAGGAAACATTACATGATGCGCAAATCCTGCGAGAGTACCAACACACTTTGGATTTGTTGACAGCGCGTGTGTCAAGGTTCAATGACGAACTCACTCAAAATGGCCGTTCACCGGACGCACTTCTGGATCGGGCGAAGGCTGCGGAAGCGCAACTCATTATTAGCAATACGGCACTTCAGGCACTCGGCAGGCTTGCTGAAACCAGTGCTCAGAATTTGCGAATCAGCGATGCTGCTCTGCGGGCGCTCGCACTATCTAGCGAACAAGGAAATGAAAAGCTCCGCGTCAGCGAATTGGCTTTGCTTGCCCTGACCAAACTGACAGACGGAACCAGAGAGGCAATGCATGTCAGTGGTGTTGCACTGGAAGCTTTCAATAAACTTGCTTTTTATGATCCATTAACCAACCTGCCTAATCGTCGATTACTGCTTGATCGTCTCAAACAGGCCATATCCACCACCGTCCGAACCAAGCAATTCGGAGCGCTAATCTACATTGATCTGGATAATTTCAAGACAATCAACGACACGATGGGCCACACCATCGGTGACCAGCTCCTGGAAATAGTCTCCACGCGCTTGGTCCAGTGCGTTCGGGAAAGTGATTCGGTTGCCCGTATGGGCGGTGACGAGTTTGTGATTTTGCTTGAGGGGTTGGGAAAAAATATCGAGATCGCGGCCACCGACGCAAGAAATCTGGCAGAAAAAATTCTTGCTGTCCTTGGCTTTGATTTCCAGCTCGACAATTACTTGTGTCAGGTGACTTCCAGCATTGGCATCGCACTATTCTCCGGCGATCGCAACGATACTGTGGAAGATGTCCTTAAGCAGTCTGATCTCGCCATGTATGAAGCCAAATCAGGAGGGCGCAACACACTTCGTTTTTATGACAGTACGATGCAAGCTTTCGTGCTCGAACGTGTGCAGCTCATTGCGGACTTACGCATGGCACTCAAGCAAGATCAGTTTTGTCTGTTCTATCAGGTGCAAGTGGATGACAAAGGCCATGCATGCGGCAGTGAGGTGCTACTCAGATGGCAACACCCTACGCGTGGGTTGCTCTTGCCAGATCAATTTATCTCTTGCGCAGAAGATACGGGGCTGATTTTAGAAATAGGTAGCCGGGTTCTGACCAAAGCTTGTCATCAACTTGCTTTGTGGGCCGGCGACCCTGTGATGGCGAACCTGATGCTTTCAGTCAATGTCAGTGCCCGGCAGTTTCGTCAGGCTGATTTTGTTCAGCAGGTT
The DNA here is from genome assembly GCA_903824575.1 of uncultured Methylobacillus sp. Classification (GTDB taxonomy): domain Bacteria; phylum Pseudomonadota; class Gammaproteobacteria; order Burkholderiales; family Methylophilaceae; genus CAIJXJ01. The sequence continues at coordinate 722 of CAIJXJ010000287.1, read as the reverse complement.
GTTTCAACTTTGGCCCAAGAAAACGCCGACCCAAGCCATCTGACACTTGAGTTGACAGAAAGTATCCTGATTGCTGATGCGCAGGATGCTGTTCTCAAAATATGCGCATTGAAAGGCCATGGCGTACATTTTTCCCTCGACGATTTTGGGACAGGCTATTCGTCTTTGTCATACCTGCAGCACTTACCCTTGGATGAGATCAAGATCGATAAGTCCTTTGTCGATGAGATCCATGTAAGTCCCAGCTCCCACGCCATCGTGCGAACCATTCTGGCCCTTGGAAATACACTCGGATTTGGTGTCATTGCTGAAGGTGTCGAAACGCAGGAGCAACGCGATGTTCTGGCCAGCAACGGTTGTCGTTCCTTTCAGGGCTATTTATATAGTCGTCCAGTGCCACTGAAAAATTTCACCGCAGTCGTGCGTGAACTTCAGCCCGAGATTGCTGCGTGATTCTTGACGTCAGACTACCAGTACACAACTGACTGGCGAATAACCCTATGTCAATAAAAATTCGACTCGCTGTTGCTGATGACGTTGCTGCGGTAGCAGACTGTGTTTGCCACGCTTTCATACATTACATTCCTCGTATCGGTCGCCAGCCCGGTCCAATGCTTGACGATTATCAAACATTGGTAGAACAGGGGGCTGTGTATGTTGCTTGTCATCACGATGAGATCGCTGGTGCCTTAGTGCTGCTCGAAACGGAGGAGGGGTTTTGT
>CAIJXJ010000286.1 GCA_903824575.1 uncultured Methylobacillus sp. | reverse complement strand
GTCGCCTCCTGCACCCGTGTTGCAATCTGGTTACTGATGGCGCGCACAATCGAAGGATCTAACGTGTCATCAATACTGGCGCTGTGGCGTGCCTGACCAGTTTGCCACTGCTGAAGCAACTTCAATACCGTCGCCATGCTGCCAGAGCCCAATACTTCACGAACCGCCCGCGCTGACGCTTTGCCCCCTTGCGCCTTGATGCTCTCTGCAACCGTTGCCACCTGTTCAAATGTAATCGTCGCTTCGCGTGCCATGATTCTCTCCTTAACCGTTATGTTATGATTATTACGTTATGTTATGTTTATTATGATACGTTATGTTATGTAATGAGTAAATGAGCGAAAAAAACAGCGCACGAATGCGCTGCATATTTCAATTTTTTAAAGTCGACAGATAACGACATGATGAATCTCCTTTACAGACCGAGCGCCCATACAACTGGACGACTCAATGTGTAACCGGAAACAATACAAGCCAAAAATACGATCAACATGGTAAATCTCCTCAAGTTATTGATTAAAGGAAGCCAAAAAGGGGCTTCACTAAGCCTGTGACGACTTAGTGAAGCCCCCGTCTGGCTATTAACCAATCAGGGGATTCATCATGGCCCTCTCCTCAAAATCAAGGATGGAACCGCTGTTACCTGTCTACCTTAGCCTTGGCGGTCGTGCTGCACCGCTTCGGTTTGGCTTTTTCCTGAAACGCAAAACGCTTCCACGCTTCAGGATCAATGGCCAGTGGCGTTATCCGCCCTGACTTGATATTGACGAACTGACCGTGATGCGTGATCTGTCCATACCGAAACAGCTCCCACAAAAGGCTGCACGCCGCATTCGCCATCGTGTCGTTGATGAACAAAGACTGTTTATCCAATGCCTCGGCCAAACTACAGCTGGGCGCATCATCTTTGTCATCAAGCGAACCATCGATAATGTCTGGGTAAAGGTCGGCAGCGTGAGGTAAACGATTTTCCCGTTTGCAACTCGTCCCGAAGACTTCGCCCAAAATGACCTGGCCAGTATGTTCAGTGTTGCCAATATCGAGGTAGTAAGCGGATTGATTTACACTGCGTTTTATCGCTTTGAGTACCGCCGCCCTCCCCTTTCTATTGTCAACGCATCCGATCACGATGTCTGGATTGTGTCGGAAACGCGAATCGTCGGTGACGCTCGACTTTTCTGCGCTCCATCCCGTTCTCATTAACATATTGCAGCGATTAACCAGTATTTCGGCCTTCGACTGCCCCACATCAGAAGGCCAAAAATTCTGCCGACCGATGTTGGTTTTTGATACCGTGTCAGGGTCAATTACCAGCACATCCAAACCTGCCGGATGCCCCAGTTCAACCATCGCAAGGTGCATGGTAGCCAGCCGCCGCAAGACGTGTGAACCTGTACCGCCTGCGCCTACCAGCACTACCTTTATTGCCCGCGTGAGCAGGCGTGGATCTATGTTGTGTATCATGTATTACCTCCCTGCCCTTGCGGGCATTCAAAAGGAAGTGGCAGAAACACCCCATTCGCGCCGAGGCGAAAAGATGCTGTCACCGCTGCTTGATTTAGATTCCCTATGACGCCGGCAATTTTTACTTCGCCTTTGTCGTCCTTGTTGTCAGTTCTGGAAAAGAAGGCCTCCGTCAGACCGTGTGAGTGCAAATCCATGACCAAGTGTTCATCGCTCTCCAGTGTGGGTAGATTGACAATCACATGACCTGGACCAACCGAAGTTTCTTCAAGCATCATCAGTTTCCATGCGTCCGTCCGTTGATTCCAGATGATCCACGCGGCACACTCATTCGGACTGCGAACTCTGGCCAGCTCGATAAATTGAGCGACCATAGCCTTCGGTAGCTTGCCAAAACCGAATCGCATTTCCTCTCGAACAATCCCATATGGAACGGGGATTCTGATTGGTGGTGCGAGCCGAATGCGTGCATACAGCCACGCGCGGCAAACTTCCAGCCAGACACCATTTGCTGCCATCAAAATTCGATTGCCCGGCGTGTCCAACTGTTCCAGTTCGGTGTAACGTGGTGCCATCACTGTCGGCATCACGCCTTGCAGCGCAATATCACGAGCGTCCACGGCACACCGTCCTTTCAAATGCCTGACCCAGTGTTTCTCCAGCAGGCACTAATGATTCGATCGGAAACTTTCGACCTTTCATCAATGCACGCCAGAGCGCGAATATCCCGCCCCGATACTTGGTCAATGCACCTTTTTTGTGCTGGTTGGGATGGGTGAAGTAGCTCCGAAAAAAAGCATCCTCCCACGCTTCTGTATTGAACTTCATCGCACCTTTCGGCGTTTCGATGTTCCCGGTACAAATGTGGCCACCTTCCCAGACATTCAGATAGGGCGCGACATACAGTGGCGTGTCTGCTGTTGATCGCTTACCTTCCTTGACGGCAAATACATACCAGCCTTCCCTACTGACGATGAACACCAGTCCAGGATGATCGGCATTGGCGCTGACATCCTGTCCTATCTCTTTACATTTGAACCACACCTGATGCCTCCGGGGCGTGCAATACCACGCGAGATGGTCGCTTCCTTTGGCTAAGATGTGCTCCCCAAACAGTTCTGCCGGCGCGTAATCTTCCGGCACCAGCGTTTGCATCATCTTGACGAGACCGGTCTTGGAGACCGACGTACCCGCTTCAATGGTTGCTACGCCCTGTTTGTTTACCTTAATGTCATGCACCG
>CAIJXJ010000285.1 GCA_903824575.1 uncultured Methylobacillus sp. | reverse complement strand
TGATCGATCAGTTCCTGTTGGAACAAATCACCACTTGTCGGATGCTGCTTTTTTGGCCCCATTTTCTCTCACAAAGCTGCAAGGACTCAGGCCGTCATTATCTCATTTCTTGCAATTTATGACCACTAAAAATACAAATTTATATCTAATAATCAATGCGTTGTTAATTATTTAAGGTCGACTAAATATTGCAACAAGATCAATATTGAAGCGCCAGTTATGGAACTGACTCAAGTGGCATTGCGACCTAATTCTCAAGCCGGGAAAGCAATTTGTGTTCAGTATGTTGTGGACAGTAATTTTTTATTTACCCTTTGATGGTGGGTAACCTACCAATGGCGTCAACGCTTCCGCTATGTTCGCTGGCGCACAGAAAGTTCAAGCATGATGACCTACGATGAAAAGTGAAGTCGCTGGCTTAAAGCTTGGGAATAAGAAAATGTCTGCATTAACGAATCTTGCCATGGCAGCAACTCTGGACGCTAGCGTGCTGACAGATCACGACATTTATTTATTTAAACAAGGTAATCATTTTCGTCTATACGAAAAGCTTGGCTCTCACAATCTCACAATTGAAGGCGTAAAAGGTACTCACTTTGCAGTATGGGCTCCTAACGCCGCCGCCGTTTCTGTCATGGGCGATTTCAATCAATGGGATGCAGCATCGAATACCTTGCATTTACGTGACGATGAATCGGGAATTTGGGAAGGATTCATTGCCGATGTCACGACCGGGGCAATCTATAAATATCGCATTGTTTCTCGCGACGGAAAAATAGCCGACAAGAGCGATCCATTTGCTTTTTACTGGGAAACTCCGCCGTTAACCGCTTCCCGTGTCTGGAAACTGAATTATGTCTGGAATGACGCTGACTGGATGGCACAGCGCGGGGAGAAAAACAGACTTAGCGCGCCTTGTTCCATCTATGAAGTCCATCTGGGTTCCTGGCGGCGTGTTCCTGAAGATGGCAATCGTTCCCTAACTTACCGTGAGATGGCCGAATGGCTGCCGCGTTACCTCGCAGAATTGAATTTTACCCACGTCGAATTCATGCCGGTGACAGAACACCCTTTTTATGGTTCCTGGGGCTACCAGACTACCGGCTATTTTGCGCCGACGGCACGTTACGGGACGCCGGAGGATTTCATGTTTCTAGTGGATACCTTACATCAGCAGGGCATTGGCGTGCTTCTGGATTGGGTGCCGGCGCATTTTCCTGCCGATGCTCATGGCCTCGGTCATTTTGATGGAACATTTCTGTTCGAACATGCGGACCCGCGCCAGGGCTACCAACCGGACTGGCATAGTTCGCTGTTCAATTATGGCCGAAACGAGGTGCGTGCATTTCTGACTAGCAGCGCCTTGTTCTGGCTTGATAAATATCATGTTGATGGACTGCGCGTAGACGCAGTGGCATCAATGCTTTATCTGGATTATAGCCGCAAGGAAGGTGAATGGATCCCCAACCGCAATGGCGGCCGAGAGAATCTGGAAGCGATTAGTTTCCTGCGTAATCTGAACGATGCTGTCTATCGTGATTACCCCGATACCCAAACTTTCGCCGAAGAATCGACTTCCTGGCCCATGGTCTCCCGCCCCGCTAGTTTTGGCGGCCTGGGCTTTGGCCTGAAGTGGAATATGGGTTGGATGCACGACACACTGGGGTATTTTTCAGAAGATCCGCTTAACCGAAAATATCACCATGCACAGATCATTTTCAGCATCTGGTATGCATTCTCCGAAAATTTCGTACTGCCTTTATCACATGATGAAGTGGTATATGGCAAGGGTTCGCTAATTGGGAAAATGCCCGGCGACGAATGGCAGAAGTTCGCCAATCTGCGCTTATTGTATGGCTATATGTGGGGGCATCCGGGCAAGAAGCTGTTGTTTATGGGCGGCGAATTTGGGCAAAAATGCGAGTGGCAGCACGAAGAAAGTCTGGACTGGTCGGTATTGCAATATCCGTTGCATTCCGGACTGCGACGCTGGGTCGAGGATCTCAACCGTTTTTACCGAAGTGAAGCGGCACTTTATCAGCAAGATTTCAGCCGGGACGGTTTTCAATGGATGGATTGTAACTACGCGGAAAAAAGTGTGGTGAGCTTTGTGCGCCGTGGGTACAGCTCTAACGATGTGCTGTTGGTGGTTTGCAATTTTACCCCCGTCGTCCGAGAAAATTATCTGGTCGGAGTGCCAAGCGGCGGTTACTGGCATGAAGTACTCAATAGCGATACCGAACTCTATGGCGGCAGCGGCGTGGGTAATTTTGGCGGTGTTGAAGCAGGTCCAGTATCTGCGGGTGAAATGTACCATTCACTGATGCTGCGTCTGCCGCCATTGGCTGTGCTGTTCTTTAAACAAGAGGGCGGCTCATGACAGACACACAAAAACCGGACGGCAGGCGGCGTGTGGTTATCGAAAATGTACAACCGGAAATTGAGTCCGGGCGTTTTCCGATCAAGCGGGTTGTTGGTCAGCACGTGGCGGTGGAGGCCGATGCGTTCACGGACAGTCACGATGCTTTGGTATGCGTGTTGCGCTACCGGCACAGTTCGGAATCTGACTGGCATGAAGTTTCGATGTCACCAATGGGCAATGATGGCAATGATCGTTGGCACGCGTCGTTCCCACTCAGCGAACTTGGTCAATATGTCTACACAATAACCGCCTGGATTGATCATTTTTTTTCCTGGCAGCTTGAATTCGTGCGTCGCAACGATGCTCAGGATATCACCCTGGCACTTAAGGGCGGCGCGAAGCTGGTAGAACAGGCAGCTGCGCGTGCCAGTGGAGAAAATCAGTTGCAACTCCAAAACTTTGCCAAGGAATTGCTTTCTGTCAAACCTGATGCCGGATCAGTATTGGCGCGTTCCCAAACCTTGGCAAACCTGATGCGGCAACATTCTGATCGCAGCTTGTCATCAGATTATCTCCACCAGCCAAGCGTATGGTCTGAACCGGCAAAAGCACAGTACAGCACCTGGTATGAGTTTTTTCCTCGATCCTGTGTAGGCGATGAAATAGAACACGGTAACTTCGCTGAATGTGAAAAACGCTTGCCCTATATAGCTGACATGGGATTCGACGTAGTGTATTTACCCCCTATTCATCCTATTGGCTTGACCAAACGCAAAGGCTCAAATAACACGCTGGTGGCGAATGATACTGATGTAGGCAGCCCTTGGGCGATTGGCGCGGTAGAGGGCGGCCATAAATCGATTCATCCGCAACTCGGCACGCTGGACGAGTTCAAGCGTTTAATGATGAAAGCGCGGGAACTGGGTATTGATATTGCACTGGACATCGCCTTTCAGTGTTCTCCAGATCATCCCTATGTGAGTGAGCATCCAGAATGGTTCTACCATCGAGCGGATGGCAGTATCCAGAATGCTGAAAATCCGCCAAAAAAATACGAAGACATTATCCCGTTTAATTTTGAAAACGACGCATGGTACGAGCTATGGCAGGAATTGCTGGATGTATTCCTGTTCTGGATCAGGCAAGGGATTTACATATTCAGGGTCGATAATCCGCACACCAAACCGTTCCCGTTTTGGGAATGGCTGATTGGCGAGATCAAGCGGGTACACCCTGAAACGATTTTTCTGGCTGAAGCATTTACCCGTCCGAAAATCACATACCGTCTTGCCAAGCTTGGCTTCAGTCAGTCGTATTCCTATTTCATCTGGCGCAATGCGAAAAGCGAACTCGAAACGTATTTCACAGAACTCAACCACACCGAAGTACGCGAATATTTCCGACCCAATCTATGGCCGAATTCCCCCGACATCTTGGCTGAATATTTGCAATTTGGCGGTCGCCCGGCGTTTATGCTACGCCTGGTACTTGCAGCCACGCTGGGTGCAAATTATGGCATCTATGGCCCAGCTTACGAGCTGATGGAAGTCTCGCCCCGCGATGCGGGCGGTGAAGAATATCTCAATTCCGAAAAATATCAGGTTCGGCACTGGGAGCTTGACCGTGCAGACAGCCTGAAGGATTTTATCGCACGGGTGAACCGCATCCGTAAGGAAAGCCCGGCACTGCAACAGGATCACCGTCTGCAATTTTTTGATGTGAATAATGACAGCCTGATTTGTTACGCAAAAACCACGCCGGATAACGCTGAAATCATTCTAGTAGTGGCCAATCTGGATCCGCATCATACCCAATCCGGCTGGGTCACACTGCCGCTGGATAGACTAGGGCTGGATATGGATCGTTCTTATCAGGTACAGGATCTGTTGACGGCAGCGCGTTATTTGTGGAATGGCGCGCGCAACTACGTTGAAATCAATCCCCAGGTAGCACCTGCGCAAATTTTCAAATTGCGTCGGCGAGTACGTACCGAACATGACTTTGATTACTTTCTGTAAGAACGCGCCATGATTAAAAAAAAGGCCAATGAGTCACCTCCAGTCGCGGACAACGCACAGTGGATGGAAGACTCTCTCTGGTTTAAAGATGCTGTTATTTATGAACTGCATATCAAAGCTTTTTTTGACAGCGACAATAATGGCACCGGAGATTTATCTGGTTTGATACAGAAACTCGATTATCTCCAGAATTTAGGGGTTAATACACTCTGGTTGTTACCATTTTACCCTTCGCCGATGCGCGACGATGGTTATGACATATCTGACTATCGCAATATCCATCCCCTGTTTGGCACCATGGCCAATTTCAAGCAGTTCGTAAAGGAAGCGCACCGGCGCAATCTCAAGGTCATCACAGAACTGGTCATCAATCACACTTCCGATCAGCATCCTTGGTTTCAGGCTGCGCGCAGGGCACCTGCCGGGTCGAACAAGCGGGATTTTTATGTATGGAGCGATACTGATCAGAAATTTCCAGAGACGAGAATTATCTTCAAAGACGCCGAGAAATCCAACTGGGCCTGGGATGATGTAGCACAAGCCTATTACTGGCATCGTTTCTTCCATCATCAACCAGACCTCAACTTCAATAATCCAATGGTGGTGAAAGCGGTTATCAAACTGATGCGTTTTTGGTTGGATCTAGGCGTGGACGGCTTGCGTCTGGATGCGATTCCCTATCTTTGTGTAAGTGCAGGCACCCGAAACGAAAATCTGCCGGGAACTCACATTGTGATCAAACAAATGCGTGCAGTACTTGATGCGCATTACACTAACCGCATTTTTCTCGCCGAAGTCAATCAGTGGCCGGAAGATGTACGCGACTACTTCAGTGACGGTGATGAATGTCACATGGCTTATCATTTTCCACTCATGCCGCGAATGTACATGGCTGTCGCTCAGGAAGATCGCCATCCCATCGTCGATATCATGCGGCAGATCCCGACTATTCCAGAAACCTGCCAATGGGCCATTTTCCTGCGTAATCACGACGAGCTTACCCTGGAAATGGTCACAAACAATGAACGTGACTACATGTATCAGATGTATGTCGCTGATCCGCTCGCTCGCGTGAACGTCGGCATTCGACGCCGACTGGCGCCCCTGATGGATAATGAAATCGACAAAATCAAGCTGCTGAACAATTTGCTGCTGTCTATGCCGGGCACGCCCATCATCTATTACGGGGACGAAATTGGCATGGGTGACAATTTTTTCCTGGGTGACCGTAATGGTCTGCGAACACCCATGCAATGGAGTCCGGACCGCAATGCCGGCTTCTCGCGCGCAGATCCGCAGCGCCTGTACCTGCCGCCTATTATGGACCCGGTGTATGGCTACGGGGCTGTCAATGTGGAGGCGCAGTTGCGTGAAAGGGGTTCGCTATTGAATTGGATGCAACGTGTGCTGGCACTACGCAAAAAACATCAGGCATTTGGTCGTGGAAAACTGGTTTTTTTGCACCCAAGAAATCGGAAGATACTCGCCTATTTCAGACTGTACGAAGGCGACACTATTTTGTGCGTTACCAACCTGTCGCGTACCGCGCAAGCAGTCGAGCTTGATCTTTCTGCTTATAAGGGGTGCGTGCCGGTGGAACTGATGGGCGGTGCCGCTTTTCCGCCTGTTGGCGAATTACCCTATCTTCTCACATTGCCCGGGCATAATTATTATTGGTTCCTGCTGGCCAGAGGCGAAGAGGCTCCGGCATGGCATGAGGAACACTTGGTCGCCGAAGAATTGCCGACGCTGGTGTTGTTCGAAGGTTGGCAAAGCTTCTTTCGCGAGCGGGTTGTCCCCCGGCGTATGGCCATGGCGGAGACGGCTCGTACTCAGCTCGAAGTCGACGCATTGCCACATTTTGTCGCAGCGCAACGCTGGTATGGCGGCAAGGGCAAGGTGGTGCGCAGAGTGGTCATTAATGATTATGCCGAGTGCGGGAATGCGGATTATAAGTGGCTGTTAGCCCTGTTTCATATTGAAGAAGCAAAAGGCCCAGAAGGTGCAATCGAAGAACCACTTATTTATTTTATCCCTCTATCCCTGGCATGGGAAAATGGCGACGAGGAGCGCTTGCACGCCATGATGCCTGCCACCGTAGCCAAAGTTCGCCATCAGGCGGAAGTTGGGATTTTGGCCGATGCGTTTACTGACGTGGCATTTTGCCGGTCGCTGGTGCAGGCCATCGGCGCGCATCAAACGCTGCCCTGTGAACACGGCATCATAAGCTTCTCGCCAACCAATGCTTTCGCTGCACTCACGAGCGAGGTATCCGCTAATCTGTCAACTCGACCACCCAGCACACAGGGCAGCAATACAGCTGTCGTGTTGGGTGAAAAGTTGTTCCTGAAAGGCTATCGGCATCTACAAATCGGGACGCAGCCCGAGTTTGAGATCGGACGCTTTTTAACCGACGTGGCAAAATTCCCCAATACCGTACCGGTACTCGGCATAGTTGAGTATCAGGGTGGCGATGGCAGCAACATGACGCTTGCCTTGTTAGAGAGTTATGTCGAAAACCAGGGTGACTGCTGGAGTTACACATTGGATTACCTGAATCGATTCCTGGAAGATTGCCGCACTGCAGTCGAACCGGTTGAAGCCACATCGCAAGCACATAGCGCCTATCTGGTTCTGATGCACACGCTTGGTCAGCGTACTGGTGAACTGCACAACGCGCTGGGAAAAGTGACCGGGGATTTAGCTTTCGATCCAGAACCGATTACTGACGCCAATCTTGCGGACTGGGTACTGCGGTTGCAAGCAGAAGCAGTAACCACGCTGGATCTACTTGTGCTTCGGACGGGAAAGCTGGAGGGGACTGCTCAGGAAGCAGCAAAATCGTTACTCGCACGACGCAATGCACTTGCAAAGCGTATTCAAGCATGCATTTCCGTACCGATGGGCGCAGTCAAAACACGCTTCCACGGCGATTTTCATTTAGGGCAGGTACTGCTCGCACAGAATGATTTCGTGTTCATCGATTTTGAGGGCGAGCCGGCACGTCCGCTCACCGAGCGTCGCCACAAGCATTCGCCCTTGAGGGACGTGGCCGGTATGCTGCGATCATTCAACTATGTCGCCCACACCGCACTGATAAACGTCAGCGCCGATCGACCCGAAGATTTAGCGAGGTTTGAGCTCTTGCTACGCGACTGGGAAGCTGAGGTTGGGCGCGTTTTTCTCGCCGCCTACGATGAAGCTGTGCACAGCGCCGAACTGCTCGAGACCAAACCATCGCCGCACGGCTTACTCGATCTGTTTCTACTGGAAAAGGCACTTTACGAGGTGCGCTACGAACTAGACAACCGTCTGGATTGGGTAGGCATTCCGCTGCTTGGAATCCTGTCGCTATTGCAAGCTGATATACGGCAGTAGGCTATAGGCAGATTGCTGCCAGATATACAGCTTATCCCCCATAACAGATAGTGTTCCACACGAACAATTCAACTGTCAGGACTCAACATGACAAAGCCGATATCTGCTGTATGGCCAGGTCGTCCCTATCCACGCGGTGCACATTGGGACGGCGAAGGCGTGAATTTTGCCATCTTCTCCCAGCATGCCGAAAAGGTCGAGTTGTGTCTGTTCGACCCGAAGGGAAAGAACGAAGTTCAGCGCATCGAACTGAGAGAGCGTAGTGATTTTGTCTGGCATTGCTATCTACCCGAACTTCGTCCCGGAATGCTTTATGGTTTCAGAGTGCATGGACCTTACCGTCCACAGGAAGGTCATCGGTTCAATCCACACAAGCTGCTGATAGATCCCTATGCGAAAGATATAGTTGGAACGCCGGTCTGGAGCAATTCCCTATTCGGTTACAGCATCGGCAGCAAGAACGAGGATCTTTCATTTAGTCGTAGCGACAATGCCCGGGGAATGCCGAAGTGCCGGGTTATTGATCAGGCCTTCATCTGGGGAAAAGATCAACCCCCTGATATTCAATGGCAGGATATGGTGATTTATGAGCTTCACGTTAAAGGATTTACCATGCAACATCCGGAAGTTCCCGCCAAGTTTCGCGGGACCTACGCCGGATTGGCGATGGAGCCAGCCATTGAACATCTAAAACATCTGGGCGTGACGACAGTTGAACTGATGCCAATACATACTTTCATCGATGAACACCACTTGGTCGAACGAGGGATGCGCAATTACTGGGGATATAACTCGATTGGTTTCATGGCTCCTGATTCCCGTTATTCGGCGAGCGGCGATATAAGCGAGTTTAAAACCATGGTAAAGACTCTCCATAAGGCGGGCATTGAAGTCATTCTGGACGTAGTCTACAACCACACCGCAGAGGGAAATCATCTGGGGCCTACCCTGTCCTTCCGAGGCATCGACAATGCTTCCTATTATCGCCTGATGGCTGATAATCCTCGCTATTACATGGATTACACTGGCTGTGGCAATACCATGGACATGCAACAATCATGCGTACTCCAACTGATCATGGACAGCCTGCGCTATTGGGTGTTGGAGATGCATGTGGACGGCTTCCGTTTCGATCTGGCTTCCGCACTGGCCAGGGAATTGCATGAAGTAAACCAACTAGGCACCTTCTTCAATATCATCCGCCAAGATCCTGTGCTGAGTACCATCAAGCTGATTGCCGAACCTTGGGATTTGGGCGAAGGCGGCTATCAAGTGGGGAATTTTCCGCTGGGATGGTCGGAATGGAACGACAAATATCGCGATAATATTCGTGCCTTTTGGAAAAGCGATGACGGGCTACTTGGAGAGATGGCGCAACGGTTGACAGGATCCAGTGATCTTTACCAACTTAGCGAGCGGACTCACGGCAGCATTAATTTCATTAGTGCGCACGACGGCTTTACCTTGCATGACTTGGTGACCTACGACACCAAACACAACGATGCGAATCAAGAACATAACCCCGGTGGTAATGACAATAATCATTCTTGGAATTGTGGCGTTGAAGGAGAAACAAATGACCCGGTCATTAATGCCTTGCGTGCACGTCAGAAACGCAATCTTCTTGCTACCCTGATGTTTTCACAGGGAGTCCCAATGGTGGTTGCAGGCGACGAGATGGGGCGTACCCAGCAGGGTAATAACAACGCCTATTGTCAAGACAACGCAATTAGCTGGCTCTCGTGGGAGCTGAAGCAACAGGATCTAGATTTACTTGAATTCACTCAACGTATTATCAGTTTGCGTAAAGAGCATCCCTTATTCCGGCGGCGTTATTTCTTTCAGGGACGCCCCATTCGCGGCAGTGAAGTAAAAGATATTCTCTGGCTCAAGCCGGATGGATCTGAAATGAGTGATGTGGACTGGAATCAGCCTTTTTCACGTTGTCTGGGCTTGCACCTGGTCGGCGATTCCTTGTTTGAAACCGACGAGCGCGGACGTCGTTTAATCGACAATAACTTACTATTGCTGATCAATGCAGATCATGAAGATATTGTTTTTACACTGCCAGAGTTTGATGAGCATTCCTATTGGAATGTATTGCTCGATACTTTTGACAGCACGGGTACACCCGAAACCTCCCGCTACCAAGTCGGACAAAACTACGCTGTGCATGGGCGGAGTCTGGTGCTCTTAAAACAAGGCAAATCACAATGAGAAGGTCTCACGATATGCCTTTTGGAGCCTGTTTACTGCCTGATGGAAACATACGTTTTCGCCTGTGGGCACCTGCGGTAAGACAGGTCGAGTTAATACTTGAACATGTCAGCGGGGAAAAAAACATTTTAACCATGCACTCGCTTGCAGACGGTTGGTTTCAATTCGAAACTTTGCCGTCACAGGCGAAACCTGGGACGCTCTATCATTACCGGCTGGATGACAAATTGGACGTGCCTGATCCAGCGTCGCGTGCCAATCCAGAGGACGTACACGGCTCCAGTCAGGTAGTCGATGCGACTGCTTTTATCTGGCAAGACGAGGCCTGGCAAGGTCGTCCTTGGCATGAAGCAGTCATCTATGAACTGCATCTGGGTACGTTCACGAGAGCAGGTACTTTCTCGGCTGCCATGCAGCGTCTCGACTACCTGGTAGAACTAGGTGTTACCGCCATTGAGCTGATGCCGGTGGCGGATTTTCCGGGAGCACGCAACTGGGGCTACGATGGCGTGCTGTTATTTGCGCCCGACCATCGTTACGGTACGCCAGATGAATTGAAGGAACTGGTGCAGGCGGCGCACGCACGCGGATTGATGGTGTTACTGGACGTGGTGTACAACCACTTCGGGCCGGATGGCAATTATCTTCATGCCTATGCCCCGCAGTTCTTTAGCGAGAACCATCAAACGCCGTGGGGAGCGGCAATTAATTTTGATGGTCACAGTAGTCGTATTGTGCGTGATTTTTTCATTCATAACGCATTGTACTGGCTTGAGGAATACCATTTAGATGGGCTGCGACTCGACGCAGTACATGCAATTGTCGACAATAGCCAGCCAAACATCGTGACAGAACTGGCTACGGCAGTACAGGCAGGGCCTGGACGTACCCGGCATGTGCATCTGATACTGGAAAACGATGGCAATATCGCTAGCTATTTTCAGCAGGCAACCATTGCCGCCCAGTGGAATGACGATATTCATCATGCCTTGCATCTTTTGCTGACCAAGGAATGTGACGGCTACTATGCCGATTATGCCGACCAACCGAGCCGTCATCTGGCACGCTGCCTGGCTGAAGGCTTTGCTTTCCAGGGGGAACCTTCTGTTTTTCGCGATGGGCGACTGCGCGGCGAGCCTAGCGGACACTTGCCGCCCGGTGCTTTCATCAACTTCACCCAGACCCACGACCAGATAGGCAATCGCGCTTTTGGCGAACGCCTTGCCATGCTGACACCGGCAAAACCGTTGCAAATCGCCTTAGCTGTATTACTGCTGGCACCATCGCCGCCAATGCTATTCATGGGTGAAGAATTCGCTGCGACTACGCCATTCCAGTTTTTCTGCGATTTCCAAGGTGAACTGGCCGACGCCGTCACCCATGGTAGGCGAAACGAATTCGCCGGTTTCCGTGAATTCGCTGACCCCATCGCCAGGACACGTATTCCCGAGCCTAACGATCCGGCTACATTTGAACGATGCAAGCTCGATTGGAATTGCCTGGATGAGCCACAACACCAGGCTAGTCTTAAGTATTACCGGCATCTACTTGCGCTACGACGCACGCAGATAGTGCCGCGGTTGCAGGGCATGGGAGGTGGTGCCAAATTCGAATTGTTCGGAGTATCGGGTCTGGTCGTGATCTGGCGTCTAGGAGATGGTGCCCAGCTGACGCTGTTGGCCAATCTGGGTGATGATCAGATCGAGGGTCACCTGCATCTTGCTAGCACTCCACTCTATCTTAGCCAAGTCGATCTGCCAGAATTCCTTGCAACCGGGCGTATGCCACCTTGGTGTGCGGCTTGGTTCATTGAGGAAACGCAAACATGAAGCAAAAGGATACGCTCGCTCGACTTGCGGCTCTGCATGGCATTGCATCGGAATATCAAGATATAAAGGGTAATCTCTGTCACACCGAGGAGGCCACGCAACGTGCCTTGCTCACCGCGATGGGGGTGAAGCTGGATGGCGATCTGGCCGTCATTCTAGCCGAGCACGAGGCACTGCCATGGCGTAGCCTGCTGCCGCCAGTTTTGGTTGTGCGTGCAGCAGAAAACACCATTGCCGTGCCGGTTGCGTTTCCATCCTCGCATGGGGGTAACTTATACCGATGGCTGTTGACGCAGGAAGACGGCAAGCGTGAAGGAGGGTCGTTCCAACCGTCGAATCTGGAAGTGTCAGCCACTCATCAGATCGATGGCGAGCACTATCATCGCGGCTTGCTGCGGTTGCCGACATGTCCTGAACCCGGCTACCACCGGCTGACCGTGTGCGCACCCGATAGCGATGAAATCAGCATGACGCTGATTATCGTGCCTTCTACCAGCTACCAGCCCAAGGCACTTGCCGAGGGGAGACGAATCTATGGGGCAGCCCTGCAACTTTATGGCGTGCGTTCCCTGCGTAATTGGGGTATCGGCGACTTTACCGACTTACGCCTGATAGTCAAACTGGCCAGTGAGTCAGGCATGGATATTATTGGTCTCAATCCACTGCATGCCTTGTTTCCAAGCAAACCCACCCATGCGAGTCCTTACAGTCCGTCTAGCCGTCTATTTCTGAATATCGTGTACCTGGACGTGGAAGCGGTAGCAGATTTTGCCGAATGTGATGCGGCTCGAAACTTGGTTGCTGATGAAATGTTTCAGGCTCGCCTTCGTGCGCTTCGCTCGGAAGAATTGGTGGATTACACCCAAGTCATGGAGTCAAAACAGACGATACTAACCATCCTGTATCAGCATTTCCGAGAACGGCATCTGCAAGAGAATAGTGAACGCGGACAGCAGTTTCGGGTTTTTCAGTCGGAAGGCCAGGAGAGCCTGTGGCGACATGCGTTATTCGAGGCGCTACAAGCACATTTTCAGGAGCATGATCCCAGCGTATGGGGTTGGCCGGTATGGCCGGAAGCCTACCGCGACCCAAAATCGCAGGCAATCGCTACTTTCATACAGGATCATTTGGAACAGATCGAGTATTACGAATATCTGCAATGGCTGGCTAATCAGCAACTTGCTGCAGCTAGCAAAACCTCGCGAGATTTTAGTCTGGGAGTCGGATTATTCGGCGATCTGGCCGTCAGTGTGGATCGCGGCGGCGCAGAAGCATGGATAAATCAGGACTGTTATGCGTTCGGTACCAGCGTTGGCGTGCCATCCGATGACAACAATCTGGCCGGACAAGACTGGGGATTGCCTCCATGGATACCAGAGCGCTTGCGTGAAACTGCCTATGCACCATTCATCGCTACGCTGCGCGCAAATATGCTGCATATGGGTGCGTTGCGTATCGACCATGTGATGGGACTGATGCGGTTGTTCTGGATTCCACACGACAATGTTGCCGTAGCTGGCGCCTATGTGAATTATCCGTTCGATGACCTGCTGGGTATCTTAATGCTGGAAAGCCAGCGTAACTGCTGCCTGGTCATCGGTGAGGATCTGGGTGCTATGCCTGACAATTTACGCGAACAACTGCAGCACGCCGGCGTATTGTCTTATCTCGTGCTGTTTTTTTCGCGCGACGAGCAAAATGGATTTATGCCGCCCGCCGATTATCCTGTGCAGTCACTTGTCACTGTGACGACACATGACCTGCCCACTCTCTACGGGTTTTGGCATGGGCAAGATATTGATGTGCGCACGACGCTAGGGCTGTTACCCGACGAAATCATGCATCAGGAACAGGTGATGGCACGCGTGCATGACCGCGCTGCATTGTTGATAGCACTTGAACGCGAGGGGCTGCTGGAGGATGGTAACAGCTTGCATCCGGTAGAAAACCCAGACATGTCGCCAGAATTGGCGAGCGCTATACACCGCTTTCTGGCTAGAACACCGGCGCAAGTGATGATGGTCTGGCTCGAAGACATTTTTGGCCAAATGAATCAGGTTAATCTACCCGGTGCCGAGAGTGATGTCCATCCAAATTGGCGACGACGCTTAACCGTCAGCCTGGAAGAATGGCGTGACAACCAGTCGTTAAAGCGCATGGTCGAAGTCATTGCTGCCGAACGATCTAGTGACAGGAAAGACCCGTCACAACAGGTCGATATGCCTCAAACGCCCAGTCCACGCATTCCATTGTCCACCTATCGTCTGCAATTCAACCGCGATTTCACTTTTAATCAGGCGCGTGAAATAGTTCCCTACTTAAGCGCGTTAGGTATCTCACACCTGTATGCCTCACCCTATCTCAAGGCGCGGCCAAGAAGTCGGCACGGCTACGACATCATTGATCACAATACGCTTAATCCTGAGATCGGCACTTACCAGGAGTTTGAGCAGCTTTGCGCAACCCTCGCCGAGTATGGCATGAGCCAAGTGTTCGACGTGGTGCCCAATCACATGGGCGTACAGGGTGGAGATAATGCATGGTGGCTGGATGTTCTGGAAAATGGTCAGACATCCGCGCATGCCGGATTTTTCGATATTGACTGGGCTCCGGCAAAGGCAGAACTGCATGGCAAGGTGCTATTGCCTGTATTGGGCAACCCTTACGGTGTCGTACTGGACAATGCCGAATTACAATTGCGCTTAAATGGGGAACGCGGCGAATTCACCATTTATTACCATGAGCACCACTTCCCGATAGATCCCGCCAAATACCCGCTTATCCTTGCGTATCGCATGGAAACCTTTAGCGCGCGGTTGGAGCAGGATAGTCCGTTATTGATGGAATACCAGAGTCTGGTAACCGCGTTCCAGAATCTTCCTTGCCGTGATGATGCCTTGCCTGAACGTCAGATTGAGCGCAGGCGAGACAAGGAAGTGTACAAGCGTCATCTTGCCGGTCTCATCAAAAGTTCTTCCGACATCACTTGGTTTCTTGAAGAAAACCTGCGTTTCTTCAACGGCACGGCTGGAGAATCATCGAGTTTCGATCAGCTACACAACTTGATTGAAGCACAAGCTTACCGGTTGGCATTCTGGCATGTGGCTTCGGACGAGATCAATTACCGAAGATTTTTTGACATTAACGATCTTGCCGGGCTATGTATGGAGAACGACGAGGTCTTCGATGCTACCCATCAACTATTGCTGCGGTTAGTTAAGGAAGGAAAGCTGGATGGCCTGCGTCTGGATCATCCTGACGGACTGTATGATCCCGAGGCCTATTATTGCAAGCTGCTTGAGCGATGCAGTCGCGTGGGCCGTGCGCCATATCTGGTGGTGGAAAAAATAGTGGCGACACATGAGAATTTGCGTGCCAGCTGGCCTGTGCATGGGACTACAGGCTATCAATTCACTA
>CAIJXJ010000284.1 GCA_903824575.1 uncultured Methylobacillus sp. | reverse complement strand
GGTACCAGATTGACTAATGCCCAGGGCATCGTGTCTCGTAGGCGGAGTGCGACGCGTTGATCGAATAACTCCGGTGTTATGAGTAACCAGGTAATCCCCCTAGCAGCCTGTCGGACTTCCATTCAAACTAACGGATTCCTCGGTCTTGCTAAGGAAATTTAATCGTAATTTCATGAATTTCACTTTTAGTTTTTCATGAAATAGCCTTTCAGGCATGCAAAAGCAGTTGTTTTCATTGTAAATCGTCCTTTTTTCTTCGTTATTACCCCGCCAATACAAACATTCTCTTCAAATTCCACGCCAATGCGACGAGATTGAACTCGCCGTTGACATTTTCTATGCCGCGCAGTGAGAATTGCCGGAATCCCAGTATCTGCTTGATGATACCGAACACCGGTTCGACCGTGCATTTGCGCATCGCATAAACCGCCCGCCCCGCAATCGTCTTGAGTTGATGTTTCATCTTCTCCACTGCCGTTGCCTCTTCTTTGATTGGCGGCGGCTCCGTGAAGCGCGCGATCGGATCAGGATGATGTTCTTCTCGGCTCACGGCAATCAACGGGGTGATTTTCTGTTCAACGCAGGTATTGACGTTAGCCGCAGAGAAATAACCCGTGTCAGCCACGAGCGTGGACAGTTCGCCCAATTCAGCGGGCAGTGCATGGAGTCGCTCAAGTATCGGTGCCACTTGCTGCTTGTCGTTGCACGCCTGCACGGTGTTGGTCGTCACGATTAACATGCTGTCCATATCTACCGCAATCTGTCCGTTGTAGCATTGCTCGAATCCGCCGTTCGCCGTTTTCATGATGCGCGATTCTTCGTCGGTCAGATTGATCTGATCCTTGTCCTGTGCGCCCTCGACAGGGGCAACCGGTGCTCTGCCACGCGGCGGCTTGCCGCTTCCTTTTGATTTTTCTTCACGCTTATCAACCTTGGCCTGGTAGTCGGCCTGCTCCTGCTCGAACCGTTCTTTGGCGCGTGTTTCAATTTTGAGCTTGGCTTCTGCAATCGCCTTGAGGCGGTCTTGGCGACGAGCGATTTCCTCAGGCAAATTCATGCCATCCGGTATTTTTTCGTTATCCGCCGCTTCAGCCAATCCCATCAGTTTCTGTACTTCGCCTTGCAATTGTATTTCCAGTTGCTTGATATGCCCGTAACTCAAGGCGCTATGCCGGGACGCATTCGCCTTGATCTTGCTACCGTCCAGCGCGATATTACCCAGTTTTAATACGCCCATGGTGCGGGCAATCATCAATACTTGCACCATCAACAATTCGATCTCTTTCAGGAAACGTTTGCGAAACGTATTCAGCGTATCGTGGTCGGGGTGTTCGTTTGCAGCCACAAAGCGAAACGCAACAGAATCATAGGTGGCGTGTTCCAATTTGCGACTGGAGAACACGCCTGTGGCATACCCGTAAACCAGGATCGACAGCAGCAAAGTGGGATGAAACGGGGCACTGCCGCTATTGCCGTAAACGCGTTCCATGGACTTCAAATCCAACTGCTCAACGATCTCAACAATAAATCGCGCCATATGATGCTCTGGCAGCCAATCGTTCATTGACGGAGGAAATAAATAGTCCACATCGCGCTGGATCGGTCTGAAACGACTCATAAATAACACTCAACCTATTGATTAATAACAGCATTATACACTATATCAAGGCTAGTCCGTTGATTTTCTTGAGCTTTTCAGTGGGCCAAGTCCGACAGGCTGCTAGATAGCCAATATTCACGTTCGATATTTAAGAGCTGTTTTGTGCGCTTGCATTTCAAATCGGCACTGGGTTTAAATGCGATAGCAAGTAGCTCAAGTTTTTTACCTGGCATTTGCAACACTATAAGAAAATCTGTTGTCATTACC
>CAIJXJ010000283.1 GCA_903824575.1 uncultured Methylobacillus sp. | reverse complement strand
TATGATCCTCAGAGCCATCCGGCTTTTTTGCGTCCTTGTCATGGCCGTCTTGGGGAACTGGATTGCCGAAACTGGGATGGCTTGTTTTAGAATTCAGTCATTGAGCCAGCGTTAAACGTATTATTCAGAATCGACTATTTACGCGGATTCAATCAGCCGCCAACGGTCAGGGTCGGCCGGACGCGGCACCGGACGACTGTTGGTGTGGGAGGACGGCAAGGGTCACTCTGCCTTTCGACCGGTCTTATCATGAGCACCATCACGTAGCTGTTGGTGCAGGGAAACCTTGCCGGGTGCTTTATAATGACGCCTTTGTCCTGCTAGCCAGGACATGGGCCACGAGATACTCGCAATGAAACCCAACGCCACTTCAAAAACCCTGATGTCACCCAAAGAAATGCAGCTGCGGGACATTCTCGCGCGCCGCATCATGGTGCTCGATGGCGCCATGGGTACCATGATTCAGCGCTACAAGCTGACGGAACAAGACTATCGGGGGGAGCGCTTTGCCGATTTTCAGTCTCCCATGGCGTTTTGCTCCAAGGGGAACAGCTGCGATTGCGGTTTACAGCATACGCAAACAGCCCAGCGCGAACTGTTCGTCAAGGGCAATAACGAGTTGTTAAGCCTGACCCAGCCGCAAGTGATACAGGAAATACACGAACAATATCTGGCCGCCGGTGCCGACATCATCGAGACCAATACCTTCGGCGCAACCAAGGTTGCGCAAGACGATTACCACATGGCGCATCTGGTTTATGAGATGAACGTGCAGGGGGCCCGTCTGGCGCGCGTTGCCTGCGACAAGTACACCTCAGCCGACAAACCACGCTTCGTTGCCGGCGCCTTGGGACCGACGCCCAAGACGGCGTCAATTTCGCCGGACGTCAACGACCCGGCTGCGCGCAATGTCACCTTCGACCAACTGGTGCAGGCTTATCTGGAACAGACCACGGCGCTGGTCGAGGGTGGCGTCGATATCCTGATGGTGGAAACCATCTTCGACACGCTCAACTGCAAGGCGGCGCTGTTCGCCATCGACAGCTTCTTCGAACAGTCAGGGCAACGCCTGCCCATCATGATTTCCGGTACTGTGACCGACGCATCGGGACGCATTCTGTCAGGTCAAACCGTCGCCGCATTCTGGAATTCGGTACGCCACGCCCGCCCGCTCACCATTGGACTCAATTGCGCCATGGGAGCCACCTTGATGCGCCCCTACGCCGAGGAACTGGCATCGATTGCAGATACCTTCATCTGCATCTACCCCAACGCCGGCCTGCCGAACCCGATGTCGGACACCGGCTTTGACGAGGAACCAGCCGATACCTCCGCATTGCTGCGCGAGTTCGCGATAAGCGGCTTCCTCAACATTGCCGGGGGTTGCTGCGGCACCACGCCGCCTCATATTCGCGCCATTGCCGAACAACTGCAAGGTATTGCGCCGCGCAAGATTCCTGAGGTTTCCCGCGCCACTCGATTGGCGGGCCTGGAGCCCTTCACCATTAACGACGATTCCTTGTTCGTCAACGTCGGCGAACGCACCAATGTCACCGGTTCCAAGGCGTTCGCCCGCATGATCCTTAACGGGCAATATGATGAGGCCCTGAGTGTGGCGCGCCAACAGGTTGAAAATGGCGCGCAGGTGATCGATATCAACATGGACGAGGGCATGCTGGATGCAGTCGCCGCCATGACGCATTTTCTTAACCTGGTGGCGTCCGAACCCGATATCTCACGCGTGCCGGTGATGATCGACTCCTCCAAGTGGGAAGTAATCGAGGCCGGGCTGAAATGTGTGCAGGGCAAATCCATCGTCAATTCAATCTCGATGAAGGAAGGTGAGGCGGAGTTCCTGCGCCAGGCCAGGTTGTGTCGTCGCTACGGCGCCGCCGTGATCGTCATGGCGTTCGATGAGAAAGGTCAGGCCGACACTTATGAGCGCAAGATCGCAATCTGCAAGCGCGCCTACGACCTGCTGATTGATCAAGTCAACTTCCCGCCGGAAGATATCATCTTCGACCCCAACATTTTCGCCATCGCCACCGGCATCGAGGAGCACAACAACTACGCGGTGGATTTCATCAACGCCACGCGCTGGATCCGCGAGCATCTGCCCTATGCCAGGATTTCAGGCGGCGTCTCCAACGTCAGCTTCAGTTTCCGTGGCAACGATCCGGCCCGCGAGGCGATCCATACGGTATTCCTCTACCATGCCATCCAGGCCGGCATGACCATGGGCATCGTCAACGCCGGCATGATGGGCGTGTATGATGATCTTGACTCGGAATTGCGCGAGCGCGTGGAAGATGTGGTGCTCAACCGGCGGGAGGATGCTACCGAGCGCATGATTGAAATTGCCGGTACGCTCAAGGCCGGTGGCAAGAAGGAAGCCTCCATCCTGGAATGGCGCGGTACTGCGGATCTGCCAGTACCTGTGGGAAAGCGCTTGGCGCACGCCATGGTGCATGGCATCACCGACTTCATCGTGGCAGACACCGAGGAAGCACGCCAGCAGGTGCTGGCAACTGGTGGTCGGCCGATCCACGTCATCGAAGGCCCGTTGATGGACGGCATGAACGTGGTGGGCGACCTGTTTGGTCAGGGCAAGATGTTCCTGCCACAGGTGGTGAAGTCGGCACGTGTGATGAAACAGGCAGTGGCGCATCTGGTCCCCTTCATTGAGGAGGAGAAGGCTCTCGAGGAGCATCGCACCGGCGTCAAGACCAGACCTAAGGGCAAGGTGGTGATTGCCACCGTCAAGGGCGATGTGCACGACATCGGCAAGAACATTGTGTCGGTCGTGTTGCAGTGCAATAACTTTGAAGTGGTCAACATGGGAGTGATGGTACCGGCAGCAGAAATCCTCGCCATGGCAAGAGCCGAGAATGCCGACATCATCGGCCTGTCCGGCCTGATCACGCCGTCACTGGAAGAAATGGCACACATGGCGCGTGAAATGCAGCGCGACCCCTATTTCCGTGGTCTTAAGATGCCACTCCTGATCGGAGGCGCCACCACTTCGCGTGCACATACGGCGGTGAAGATCGCGCCCCATTATGATGGTCCGGTGGTGTACGTGCCGGATGCCTCACGCTCGGTGGCGGTGATGCAGTCGCTGATGTCGCCAGAGTCGCGTGGCGCTTATATCGATGAAATCGCTGCCGACTATGAGCGTGTGCGCCACCAGCATGGTCAGAAGAAGGGCATTCCGCTGTTACTCCTGATGGAGGCTCGCGAAAACAGGCTGCAAGCGACATTTGGCGGTGTGGCAGCACCGATCAAACCAAAATTTATCGGCCGTCGGGAACTGAAGAATATCGACCTGGGACTGTTGGCACAGTACATCGACTGGGGTCCGTTCTTCCAGACCTGGGATCTGGCGGGAGCATACCCTGCCATCCTGCAAGACCCTGTGGTCGGAGATGCTGCGCGCCGCGTGTTTGATGAAGGTCAAGCCATGCTGAAGAAGATCATCGAAGGCCGCTGGCTCAGCGCCAACGGTGTGGTGTCCCTGCTGCCCGCCAACAGCGTGCACGATGACGACATCGAGATTTACACCGACGACAGCCGCAGTCAAGTGGCGTTCACCTGGCATGGCCTGCGGCAGCAGGCACAAAAGCCGGTGATCGATGGCGTGCAACGACCAAACCAGTGCCTGGCGGATTTCATCGCCCCCAAGGGCTCCGGCGTGGCCGATTACATCGGCCTGTTTGCCGTCACCGCCGGCTTAGGGTTGGAAAAGCACGAGCAGCGCTTCATGGCAGCGCATGACGACTATAGCGCCATCATGTTGAAATCTCTGGCCGACCGGCTGGCCGAGGCATTCGCCGAGTATTTGCATGAACGCGTACGCAAGGATTTATGGGGCTATGCCATGGAAGAACAACTCGACAAATCGGCGCTGATCAAGGAGCAGTACCGGGGTATCCGCCCGGCGCCCGGCTACCCCGCCTGTCCTGACCATACCGTCAAAACAGACATGTTCAATTGGCTGCAGTGTGAGGAGGTGAACATCAGCTTGACCGAGTCATTTGCCATGCTGCCTGCGGCGGCGGTGTGCGGCTTCTATCTGGCCCATCCGGAAGCACGCTATTTCAGCGTGGATAAAATAGGCCAGGACCAACTGGAAGACATGGCTGCACGGCGCCACGTGGAAAAGGAGTATCTGTTGCGCTGGTTGGCACCTAACCTGTAGCAGGTTTATTCTAGCGGCGCCATACTGGTGTCTATTTCGACACGATTGCGACCAAGGGTCTTGGCATTATAAAGCGCACGATCGGCGCGCTGGATCAGGCTGGCGCCATTATCCAAGTCCCTCAAGCCAGCTATGCCGGCACTGAAGGTGACGCTGATTTTCTTCTGATGGTAGCTGAGCGGTGATTTTTGCAGCATCTGCTGCAGGCGCTCCAGCATGAATATGGCGCCGTTCAACTCAGTGTCCGGCAAAAGCACCAGAAACTCTTCGCCACCGTAACGAAACAGCACATCAGATTCGCGCAGCACCGATTTAGACAACAGGGTGAAGTACAACAACACCTGATCTCCGGCGTCGTGACCGTGGGTGTCGTTGAGGTGCTTGAAATGATCGAGATCCAGCATGGCAAGGGTGAGACTGGTATGGCTACGGCGCACCCTTGAGATTTCCTGATTGAGGGTAATCTCCATGCCGAAGCGGTTGCGGGCACCAGTCAACGGATCCAGCACCATCTGCTCGCGAGCCTGCTGTAACTCTTTACGCATGGTATCGAGCGCATTCTTGGTACTGGCAAGCTCGACACCGGTATCTTCCACCGAACGCTGGATGGAGTGTGCCGTGGCACTGATAATATGCAACAGGCTAAGGATTTCCTGCTTTTCCTCGGTCTGTTCAAGAGCATTGACAGAAGTCGCTATGCTTTTGTTCTGAATGCCGAGATTTTGCGCCAGCGTGCTGGTGCTTTCCGTGGCGGTGGAAATCAGCGTGAGGATCAGATTGATCAATTCGCGGTCACTGTCCAGCTTTCGTTCAGTAGCGATTGTTTTTTCGGCTGTCCATGAGGGCCTCAAAGCCCCTCCGGACAGCTCATTATAAATAGACGAATAGTTTTCCGGCGTCGGCGACAAGCCACGCTCTGTCAGCAAATGTAAGGCCTCACGTGCGGTCTGCGTAGCTTGGTTCTTAGTTAGCATGGCTCTGGTCGGGCATCTCAAGATAACACGATACTTTAAGAAATTATTTTATCATAGCGCACTGGCATGAAATACCGACTAAAAATTAATTCGTTTTACACGCAGGTCTGCCGCAATCTTCACGATCAGGATAAAATCCTGTTCTAGTGTCTGAGCGCATCAATGGGGTTTAGGGGATATCAAGACAGCGCTAACCCGGGGGAGTACAACACCCTAATCTGGTGCATCATCCTTAAGGTCAGGAGTTTGTTCAACGAGAGAGTGGCGTAATGAAATTACCATGTCGTTTGTTTGAAGTTGTCATCATGACTCTGCTCTTGATGGCCTTGCCACAACCAGGCCTGGCGGCCGAGGATGCTGGTGGCAACGAAGCCGAGCAACTGCGTGGCATCGTCACCAATTTGCTGGACGACAATACGGCTTTCGCGCGCACGCATAAGCCCGATTATTTCAAGCCATTCATTGACTCACAGCACCCGCGTGCCACCGTGGTGACCTGTTCCGACTCGCGCGTACATACCCATGCCTTGGATAAGACTCCGGATGGAGACCTGTTCATGGTACGCAATATCGGCAACCAGATCAGCACCGCTGAAGGTTCCGTCGAATATGGCGTACACCATCTGCATACGCCGTTGCTGATCATCATTGGTCATGTGGCCTGTGGTGCCATCAAGGCGGTGCAGGGGGATTATTCCAAGGAGTCAGCGGCCATCAAGCATGAACTCGACACCATCAAACTGCCAGCCAAGGACCCTAAGAACAGTGAAAAGCAGGAATGGTTGCGTGGAGTTAATGATAACGTCAATAATCAGGTGACGTTCGCCTTGAAAAAATTTGATCCAGAGGTGAAGGAAGGCAAGCTCAACGTCATCGGCGCAATTTATGACTTCCAGAACGCCCTACATCAGGGTCAGGGCCGGCTGGTGGTCATCAACATCAATGGCAACACCGATGCCAGCAGCCTGATGTCGGGTTTGATCAAGATAACCTCAACCAGCTTGAAATCGGACAAGAAACCGGTCGAGAAAAAGTCGGTAGAACATTAAATTTATAGCGGTCAGCAATCAGCTGTCAGCCTTCAGCAAAGGCCAGAACTGATCGCTGAAGGCTAATCGCTGAAAGCTTTAATATCCATGCATATTCATATTCTCGGCATCTGTGGCACTTTCATGGGAGGTATTGCGGCGCTTGCACAAGCGGCCGGGCACCGTGTCACCGGCTGCGATGCCGGGGTCTATCCACCCATGAGTACGCAACTCGAAGCGCAGGGCATCAGGCTGATTGAAGGTTTCGGCGTGGAGCAGATCAATCTCACGCCCGACGTCTTCGTCATCGGCAATGTGGTGGCACGCGGCAACCCTTTGATGGAGGAAATTCTCAATCGCGGCCTGCCCTATGTTTCCGGCCCGCAATGGCTGGCGGAGAACGTATTACGTGATAAATGGGTACTTGCAGTCGCCGGTACCCACGGCAAAACAAGTACTAGTTCCATGCTGGCCTGGGTATTGGAGTATGCCGGGCTGGCACCGGGTTTTCTGATCGGTGGGGTGCCTGAAAACTTCGGCGTTTCGGCCAGGTTACCAGGAGCACCGAGGCAGGAACCCGAGGGCAGTTCGCCATTTTTTGTCATGGAAGCGGACGAATATGACACTGCATTCTTCGACAAGCGCTCCAAGTTCGTGCATTACCATCCACGTACTGCGGTATTGAATAATCTGGAATTCGATCATGCCGACATCTTCCCCGATCTTGCCGCTATAGAGACACAATTCCATCATCTGGTGCGCACCGTGCCAGCTGCCGGTCTGCTGGTTGTCAATGCGCGTGAGGAAAGTCTGGCGCGTGTCCTGCAGCGCGGATGCTGGACGCCGGTCGAACATTTTGGCAGTGCAGCGGACTGGCAAGTGGGGGAAGTGACGGCCGATGGCAGCTTCGAGGTGTTGTTGAATGGCAAGCCACTCGGCCGCGTGCAATGGGATTTGCTGGGCGAACATAATCGCATGAATGCTCTGGCCGTGTTAGCTGCGGCTCGCCATGTTGGCGTTACTGGCGAAGTGTGCATTGCGGCCCTGGGGCAATTTCGTAACGTCAAACGACGCATGGAGTTGCGTGGCGTAGCGAACGGCGTCGCCGTGTATGATGATTTTGCTCATCACCCGACCGCTATCTCCACTACGCTCGCCGGCCTGCGTGCCAGGGTAGGGCAAGCGCGCATTCTGGCGGTGCTGGAGCCGCGATCGAACACCATGAAGCTGGGCGTGATGAAGGCCGCGTTGCCCGGCAGTCTGTTGGCCGCGGATCATGTGTTCTGTTATGGCGCCAACCTGGGCTGGGATGCCACTCTGGCGCTGCAACCATTGGACCACAAGGCGACAGTGCACGATGACATTGAAGCTCTGGTGGATGACATCGTGGCCATGGCCCGGCCCGGGGATTTCGTGCTGGTGATGAGCAACGGCGGCTTTGCTGGCATTCATCAAAAACTGCTGGATCGCCTCGCTTGATTGCCTTTCTAAAAAATGACACGAACCGCCTGGGCGTGATGCTGGGGCTGTCAATCTTCGTTCATGCCGTGCTGCTATCCATCAAGTTTGCCGCGCCCGAACTGAAACGTCTGCAAGACCAGTTATCAACAATGGAGGTGGTACTGGTCAATGCCAAGACCCAATCGGCTCCGGCACATGCCGAGGCACTAGCGCAGACCAATCTTGACCGTGGTGGCAACACAGAGAACGATCATCGCATGAAATCACCACTACCCGTGCCTGTCAGCACACAACAGGAACTGTCAGTTCAGTTGACGGCCGAGGCCAAGCCTGCCCTTGCCCAGGCTGCGCCGCTTCGGGCCAGCGTCACGCAGAAACAACTGCGGGTAGCCGAACTGGAAAAACATGCGCGTGAATTGATGACGCAGCTCAATTCTTCCCATCCGGTCCAAAGCCAGCCCAGTCAACCGGCCGCCGCGGTCATCCCTGATCAAGGGCGGCAGGAAACCACGCCCAAGACACTGAATACAGCAGACCTGGTTGCCCGCAGTCTGGATGCGGCGCGACTGGAAGCCGAGATTTCTAAGGATTGGGATAGTTACCAGAAACTGCCAAGACGAAAATTCATCGGTTCCCGGGTGCGGGAGTACCGTTTTGCCGCTTATGTGGAATCATGGCGCCAGAAAGTGGAAAAAATTGGCACGCTTAATTATCCGGACGAAGCCAAGGTGCAAAAGCTCTACGGCAGTTTGCGCATGACCGTCAACATCAAGTCGGATGGTAGCATTGAGAGCATCGAACTCAACCAAAGCTCAGGCCACAAGGTACTGGATGATGCCGCGCGCCGTATCGTCGAACTGGCATCCCCTTATGCCGAATTTCCCGCCGACGTGCGCCGGGACACCGACATTATCAGCATCACCCGCACTTGGACGTTCACCCATGAAGATACGCTGTCTGGAGGAGAATAATGAGCTATTACGAGAGGCACGTATTTTTCTGTCTTAATCGCCGCGATGACGGTGTTGCCTGTTGTTGCGATCATGGCAGCGAAGAAATGTTTGAATACGCCAAGCGTCAGGTGAAGCAGCTGAGTCTGAATGGCCAGGGCAAGATCCGCATCAATCGTGCCGGCTGCTTTGATCGCTGCGCCGAGGGTCCTTTGCTGGTGGTTTACCCTGAGGCCGTATGGTACACGTTCATCGACCAGGCCGACGTGGATGAAATTATTACCTCCCACCTGATCGGCGGTGTGGAGGTGGAACGTTTGAAGGTGTAGGAAAACTGATTCCATTCGTCCTTCGATACGCGGTACTGATGAAGCAACTAGCCATTCGGCTTATGCCTCTTAACGGGATATCGAAGCGGAAGTCTCCATGGTGTAAGTATGTATGTTTTTGGCGGCAGCTTTTACTAGCTGACTGATGCGACTTTCTGACAAGCTCATTTCGTTCGCAGCCTGATGTAGGTTCATGTCACACATGATGCGCAAAATAAAGGCGCGTCGCTCGTTGTCCGGTAGATGCTTCAGACAAGCCAGGGCACGTGAATAAATGATGCGTCGTTCGACCATGGCGGACGGTTCGCTACTGTAATCAGGGATGTCTTGTATCTCCGGATGAAGCTCATCATCCCGCCGTACAAATTCAAAACCAAAGGCATCGTCGACGATAGATGAAACATCCTCGATGCGTATTCCAAGAACCCTTGCAATTTCTCCTTCCGTCGGTTTTCTGCCAAGGGATGACTGCAAATCCACGATGATTTTTGATACCCTGTTGGCCCTTGTTCGGACTGAGCGCGATGCCCAGTCTTCAGCGCGCAACCCGTCTTGCATTGCCCAACGAATTTTGCCTGCCGCATAAAGATGAAAAGGGGCTCCCGATTCCGGATCATGCTCACGAAATGCATTGATCAAGCCAATCGAGCCATCCTGAATCAGATCATCCAGCATGACATTTGGAGGCAAACGCCTGATCATCTCGGCAGCAATTTTTCTCACCAGCGGCAAGAATTCTCTGATGTCCACATGAATCTCCCTCTCCTCACACCTGACCATAAACGGTCCAACCCTATACTCTTATTACGGCGACCCGCCGCAAAACTGAAGATCATTTCGCAACAGAAATTGCATGCTTGCATGGCCATGTAACAGCCTTATGACATGCGGCTGGAACCAGGCGCCAGAATGTCGGATCATTCACTTGTCCGCAGAAATGGCCTGGAAGCCAGCCAGCCAATCAGGTATTCTGTAATCCAACAGGCCTCGCCTCACCACTTGAGCCCGCGATTCTTAATTCATTCTCGACGAGATTTCCAGCATGAGAAAATTTTCGGCATTTATTTCGGTATTGTTTTTTTCCTGCGTTGTAAACGCATTTGAGATGGATGGATTCCATTCTGGAATGACGAGGAGTGAAGTGACAAAACTGATTGCGTCAAGAGGGCTGGACGCATGGTCATTTGGTGATACGGGCCTCATGATTGGCAGTCGTACGGAGTCCAGGAGCGATGTTTCACTGGCTTTCTGCAGTGATAGCTTGTCCATCTATTCACGCAACATTAACTTCAATTCCGATTACATCGCGACACTCGAAGACTTTATTGCCCGTTACGGACAGCCCCGCATCAGAGTAACCAGGCAAGTTTTTAGTGGAACTGGTGGCGGCTATGTACAGACCTCGGAAATGGTATGGTACAAGAACAACGAAAGGATTCGACTCCTGGTCTCCCCTGAAAGCCGGGATGGAAAGGGCAATCTTCGTTTCCGCACCCTCGCCTCATTCGACATTTCGACGAAGAACAGCTGTATTGGTGACAAATATTACTTTTTCCAAAAGGAGTAATGTTCAAGTTCGACACGTCGGCAGCCTCTCGATGGTGGATTATCTGAGTTAGAATTGCTGTTCCAAAACAGGCTGGTGACATTGACCTCATGGAACACAAATCAAGTTTACGCGCTCTGGCAATAGGGGCCATCGGGGTTGTCTATGGCGACATTGGCACTAGCCCACTTTATACGCTGCATGAAGTCTTCGCCGGGTCGCACCCGCTTGCCATCTCTCCTGACAATGTACTCGCGATTCTCTCACTCATTTTCTGGTCGCTGATCTTCGTCGTTTCGGTGAAATATGTCGCTTTCATCATGCGCGCGGAAAATCACGGGGAAGGCGGCATCATGGCCTTGATGGCCCTGGCACTGCGTACCACCGAGGGGCACCCCAAGCGGGGACGCTGGATCGTCATGCTGGGGGTCTTTGGTGCTGCCTTGTTTTACGGTGACGGAGTCATCACCCCCGCGATCTCGGTATTGAGCGCGGTCGAAGGTATCGAGATCGCCACACCTGCTTTCAAGCCCTATGTCATCCCCATTACCTTAAGCGTCCTGTTCGGCTTGTTCTGGTTTCAGAAGAATGGAACGGCGCGCATCGGCGCGTTGTTCGGGCCGGTCATGTGCATCTGGTTCGCGACCCTCGCGGTGCTGGGTGTGATTAATATCCTGCATCAACCCTCTGTCATGCAAGCCCTCAATCCGATGCACGCGCTGCACTTCATCTCCGCACACAAGGCCGCTGCCTTCCTGTCCTTGGGCGGGGTGGTGCTGGCGCTGACCGGTGCTGAAGCACTCTATGCTGACATGGGTCACTTCGGGCGGCAGCCGATTCAGATGGCCTGGTTCTGGTTTGTGCTGCCTGCACTGACCCTTAATTATTTCGGCCAGGGTGCGTTGTTGCTGCATGACCCCACGGCTGTCGCCAATCCATTTTATTTGCTGGCGCCGAATTGGGCGCTGTATCCGATGATCCTGTTGGCCACGATTGCCACTATCATTGCCTCTCAGGCCGTAATAACGGGTGCCTACTCGATTACCAAGCAGGCGATGCAGTTGGGCTATTCGCCGCGCATGGATGTGTTGCACACTTCGGAAGAAACCGCCGGGCAGATTTATCTTCCGTTCATCAACTGGACCCTGCTGGTCGCCATTTTCATTCTGGTCCTCAATTTCAAGTCGTCCACCAGCCTGGGGGCGGCTTACGGTATCGCCGTGACCGGGACCATGGTGATCACCACCATCCTGGCTTTTGTCGTCGTCAGAAAGTTGTGGGGCTGGAGCCTCGTCACCGGATCTCTGGTGATTGGCTTCCTGATGATCATCGATTTCGCCTATTTCAGTGCCAATGCCATCAAGATCGAGGAAGGCGGCTGGGTGCCGCTGGCGATGGGGCTGTTTGCCTACACCTTGATGATCACCTGGCACAAGGGGCGCGCGCTGCATCTCAAGCGCATCAAGGAGGAAGGGGACGAGCTGGAATCCTTCATGAACATGATGAAGGACCACCCGCCTTTTCGCCCCGATGGGACCGCTGTTTACCTGACCCCCCATATTTCAGGCGTGCCGCACGCGCTGCTGCACAATCTGTACCATAACCAGGTACTGCATCAAAACATCTTGCTGGTGACGACCCGGGCCGCTGATATTCCGCATGTTGCGGCTACCGACATGGTCAAGGTGGAGCACCTGCACAGTGGCTTTCATCGCATCATCGTCAGCTATGGCTTCAAGGACGAGGTCAACATTCCCAAGGCCCTCGAGGTCAGCTGCAACCAGGGTATCGATTATGAGCCGATGCGAGCATCCTTTTTCCTGGGCCGTGACACCCTGATTCCGAGGGTCCATTCAGAACTGCCCTATTGGCGAGAGCTGCTGTATATCTGGATGTTCAAGAATGCAGGCGACGCCACGGCCTATTTCAAGATCCCGCCCAACCGCGTGATCGAACTTGGAACTCAACGCATTCTTTAGCAAAGCTCGCTCTGGAGTTTAAATTATTACTTCCCCCGGACGTTCAGCTGTTTGAGCTTGCGGTACAGATGAGTGCGTTCCAGTTCCACCGCTTCTGCCACCCGGCTCATGTTGCCGCCGGCCTTGTTGATGTGATGTTCGAAGTACAGGCGCTCGAAGGCATCACGCGCCTCGCGCAAGGGTTGATCGAGGTCAACGGGCAGAGGAATTGATGCCGCGACAGGATCCAGTTCCAGCGCCTCGAATTGCGCCAACACACGCTGCACCTCGGCCAGGTCGATCTTGTCGCCCAGGCTGGTCAGCATCAGATTCTTGACCACGCCATTGAGTTGGGCCAGGTTGCCTGGCCATTCGGCGTTGCGCAGTGCGTTGAGCGCAGCCACATCGAACTCCCGGTATTGCGCTGCTCCGCTTTCAGCCAGCAAGGTTGCCATGGCCTTGGCCAGATCAGGAATGTCTTCGCGATGCTCGGCCAGCGCGGGAATGGTCAGGCTCACGGAGGACAATGTCTGGAACAGCGACTCGTCGAATTGTCCCTGCTGGACCAGTTGTGGCAGGCTGCGGGTGGTCGCGCAAATCACTGTAGTGTCATATTTCGACGCTTTGGCCAACAACAACAGCAAGCCCTTTTGTCCGGCTTTGCTGATGTCCGCCACTTCAGGTACAAAAATAAGCCCGTTCCGTGCCTGCTCCAGAAAATCGAGGGGGGCCGTAGCCAGTTTCTCAGATTGATCCAGCGCAAGCCACGGGGTGTCGGGGCGATGCAGAAAACGTGCGCACAGTTCCATGCCGCTACCCTTGCCACCGATCAGTAACAACGGCACATTGAGGTTGCCCAATTGCTCCAGGCGCTCTCTCAAATCATTGATCGCGACGCTCTTGCCAAGGTTCAGCAAATTCATGTCGGTACGTGGCGTCTGTTCCGCATGCTTGAGTGCCGCCTCGACTGTTTTGAGCAGCTTTTGTAGCGCAATGGGTTTTTCCAGGAAATCAAACGCACCGATTCGAGTCGCCTCGACGGCGGTGTCTATGCTGCCATGCCCCGACATCATGACGACCGGCATAGTCAACAGCCCGGCATTACCCCATTCCTTGAGCAGGCTGATGCCGTCACAGTCCGGCATCCAGATGTCGAGCAGCACCAGATCAGGACGACCCTGCTGGCGACTAGCACGTGCCTCTGCGGCGTTCTCGGCCAGCTTCACGTGGTATCCCTCATCCTGCAGAATGTCGTACAGCAGTTCACGTATGCCAACTTCGTCGTCAACCACAAGCACATGGCGCGCCGTCATGCTTTGCCTCCCGCTACCGCCGGCAGCAACAATGCAACGCAAGCACCGCCTTGGCCAAGATTCTCGATTCTGATGCTGCCTTTGTGTTCTTCCACGATTTTCTTCACGATGGCCAAACCGAGACCGGTTCCGTGCCGTTTGGTTGTGACATAAGGTTCAAAAACGCGAGCCAGCAGTTCGGGTGGAAACCCTGCGCCATTATCGCAAATATCGAGTTTCACCATACCATTTTCGGGCACCATTTTCACTTGAATCAGCGGATCGACATGGCCTTCCAGCGCATCCTGTGCATTCTTCAACAGGTTATGTAATACCTGGCGCAGCATGGTGGCGTCTCCCACGATCAGTGGAACGTCCTCCTCAAATTTTGTCTCGATGCGCACGCCATGCGATTCATACAGGGCCAGCACATCATGGATTAGCGCAGGCAAATTAACCGCTGCCAGATTGAGGGACGGCGCACGCGCATATTCGCTGAATTCATCCACCATGTTTTTCATCGCCACCACCTGATTGACGATGGTATGCGTGGCGCGCCGAAGCATCTCGGCATCTTTGTCATCTAGTTTTTCCACCAGCTTATGCTCCAGGCGCTCAGCCGACAACATGATTGGCGTCAGCGGATTCTTGATTTCATGAGCCAGGCGTCGCGCTACCTCGCCCCAAGCAGCATCGCGCTGGGCTTGCAGCAATGCGGTGACATCATCGAAAACCACCACATAGCCGCTGTCAGCGCCTTTAGGCAGGCGGGTGCCGCGCACCAGCAATACCTGAACGCCGCCAATGTCGAGTTGCTGCTGCCATTCCGCCGTCTCGCCGATGCCAAATTGAGTCAGGACCGCCTGCGCCAGTGCAGCTAGCGAGGGGGCTGAGGGAGACAATGCATGCAGTGATTGTCCCAACCAGGCATCGAGCTCAATATGCAAAATCTGTCCGGCTGTCGGGTTGAAGGTACGCAAAAAAAACTGTTCATCCAATGCGATCACGCCGGAAGAAAGGTGGGACAGAATGGTCTCCAGACGCCCGCGTGCCGCTTCCACCCGCGCCCGGTCAAGCTCGGCGGCCTGGGTGGCATCCAGCAGACGCGTGCTCATGAGATTGAAAGACTGCATCAGAATGCCCAGCTCATCCTTGTCATGAGCTGGCAGCAACTGACCATAATCACCACCGGCAATGGCACGCGTACCCTCTGCCAGCAGACCGATAGGAGCAGATAAACGGCGGCTCAAGACGAAAGCGAATGCCACAGCAGAAAGCAAAGCCAACATCAGCACCAGGGTTAGCGTGAGTGCAAATACATCCTTAAGCGCACCACGACTGTAAGACAATTCCTGATAGTCCTGATACACCGCCTGCACTGCCTCTGCCGTCTCCGACAGGGCCTTGGGAACCGGTTGTAGCAGTTGCAGAATACGTGTCTCGTCGCGCAAATCGGTACTGTTCACCGGCGACAATACCCGCAAATACAGGCCCTTGCCAGGAATGGGCTCGATCTTGCCGTAGATACGTTGCCGTGCCTGGCGCAACTGGGGCAGACTTGGCAACTCCGGCAGGAAGCTACTGGCGTCCCGACTAGAGATGGCCAGAATATGCCCTTGCTGGTTCAAAAGCACAGCATCCTGCACGCCGCTTTTCTCGCGCAGATCATTGAGCAGCGTCTGGTTTGAGCCTGAGGTCTGGAACGCCAGCGTCAATGCCATGCCTTCACCCTTTTCCTCCAGATCGGCCAGCATGATATCCAGCGTGCTTTGGCCCAAGCGCAGGCCACCCTCCATCGCCGCCTCAACCTTGACGTTGAACCAGGAGTCGATGGCACGGGTCAGGAAATTGACCGAAACGGCATACACGATCGCCCCGGGGATCAGCGCCATCAGGGCAAATGCGCCCAGTAAGCGCAAGGTGAGGCGACTGCCAACTACTCTGGCTCGCATCTGGCGATACAATTTCCACAACTGCACGCCAACCAGAATGCTGAGTAATACCGCAAAAGCGATATTGAGACCGAGCAAAACGGTGTAGTTCTGGCCAGAGATGGCCGTGTTGGCACTGGCGTGCGAGAGCAGATACAGTAGCACCGCGCCTAGCGCCGCAGAAATGAAAACGATGTGTTTCATTTACAGGGCCGGTGTCCAGCGATAGCGCTCCGATACTAGATTCCACTTTTCGGAGCCCAGCGCCTCTACCTGCAAGGCCTTTGGCAGACGCGTATGATCGAGCCGCATGCGCAGCATGGCCTGGTAATTTTCGCCCTTGGCTATTTGCGATTTCTCCAGCACGATCCAGTCACGCACCCGGGATAATTCTTCCACCGCCTCGTTCAGGGTCGAGAAGGATTTCTGGTGATTGGGCAGGTTGATCAGATACTGGCGGGACAACGCATGATAGGACAATCGAACACGCTGCGAGGCGCTGGTGATCTCATCATCGAACCAATAGCGGCGCGTCGCTACCAGCTGAAATTCGATCAAAAAATTAAGCGGCACCCCGCGGTTGAGCGCCTCCTCGACCTCGGCGCTGACATCAACGCCAAAATCGACATTCAACTGGTAGGCGTCGCCTGTGGCTACCAGTTCCGCAGTCTTGACCTCGATGCCATCGGCTTGCACGCTGCCTGCACAGCACAAAAACAGGCACAACAGGCATTGCACAAGCCAGTCACACTTTTTCCAATAATGCATAGAAGAATCCATCATGTTCGGTACAGGGAAGCAATTGCCCATGCGTCATGCCGGTGACTGGCAACTGCCGCGCATTCGTCTGTTCCTGTAGAAAAGTGTCGATTTGATGTTGATTTTCTTGGGCAAACACGGAACAGGTCGCGTACAGCAATTTACCACCGATTGCGAGCAGCGGCCACAAGCCGTGCAAAATAGCCGACTGTTGCACGGCGAACAGGCGCAGGTCCTGCTCACGGCGCAGCCATTTGATATCGACATGGCGTCTGACGATGCCAGAGGCGCTGCACGGCACATCGGCCAGAATGCGGTCAAATTTGAATTCGCCATCCCACCAGCCGAAAGGATTGGCCGCATCAGCGATGACCAGATCGGCAGCCAGACCCAGTCGCACCAGGTTGCTGCGCGTGCGGGAGATGCGGTCGGCATCATTATCCACGGCGGTCATCAGCACATCGGCCAGTTCCAGAATATGTCCGGTCTTGCCGCCCGGCGCACAGCATGCGTCCAGCACGCGCATGCCGTCCTGAATGTCGAGCAAGGGTGCGGCGAACTGGGCGCCATAGTCCTGCACCGAGACCACACCTTCCAGGAAACCGGGCAACTTTTCTACCGGCAAGGCTTGCTCCAGCACCAGGGCAGAATTGCCCAAAGCGTGGCTCAAGATGCCGACATCAGCCAGTTCTTTCTGGTAGGAGGCAACCGACAAGCGACGCCGATTGACCCGCAGCGTCATCGGTGGCCGCTGGTTACCGGCCTCCAGCATGGCCTGCCAGGACGCCGGATACTGATTCTTGAGCTGTGTAATCCACCATCCTGGATAGGAATACTGTGCGACCTCATCCGTCCCCAGCGCCGCCTGCAGGGTTTCGCGCCGGCGCAAAAAATTGCGTAATACCGCGTTGACCAGCCCCTTTGCCCAAGGCTTGTTGAAGTGGCTTGCCGCCTTGACGGCGTGATCCACCACCGCATGGGCCGCGTTGTTACTGAACTCAAGCTGGTACAGTGCCACCAGCAGCAGCAACTGCACGCGTTCGTCATCGAGCTTGCGGGTCAGGAGTTGTGCCAGATAGGCTTGCAACCGGCTTAAGTGACGCAGTGTGCCATAGCTCAGGTCTTGCGTGATGCCACGTTGCTGTGAAGTCAATTGGGGATGGGTTTTCCAGACCCCCTCCAGCGTCACAGTGAGATTGCGTCCAGCCAGCACCTGACCTACGGCCTGGGCCGCCAGTTGCTGACTCTTATCCAAAATGAAGCGTCTGTTTCATGTAGTGATCACGCATGTTGCGATTTCCTTAATCCATAATCCTGTAAAAAATTCAATCAATGGACTCAAGTTTTGAAGCGCATCCCGACCTTGAGCGGGGTTCCGGCGAGGAATTCCTTCCAACCCAGTCGCCGGCCACCTGGCTTCTGCAACTCCTCGATGCGCAGCAGACCGTCACCACAGGCAACATCGATCCCGCTCTTGAGATCGACGATTTCGCCTGCTGTTCCTTCGCCCGGCAAGTTTCGTGCAAACCATATTTTCCAAACACCCTCATCCATCGTTGCCTGCGCCACCGGAAACGGGTTGAAAGCGCGCACCTGACATGCCAGCACCGCAGCAGACTTTTCCCAGTCCAGCGGCGCCTCATCCTTGCGCAACTTCTCGGCATAGGTCACCTGCGCCCCATCCTGAGACTGCGGCACCAGGCGGTCAAGTTCATTGAGCGTGTCTACCATCAGTTTTCCGCCCAAATCCGCGAGGGCGTCATGCAGGGTTTGCGCCGTATCCTGCCCGGTAATGGGAATCACGCCCTTCTTCAGCATGGCCCCGGCGTCCAGAGCCAGCACCACCTGCATGATGGTCACGCCGGTCTCGCTGTCATTGGCTTCCATGGCACGCTGAATGGGCGCAGCCCCTCGCCAGCGTGGCAACAGGGAAGCATGGATGTTGAGGCAACCGAGACGGGGCAAATCCAGCACCGCTTGCGGCAGGATCAGGCCATAGGCGGCGACGATCATGACATCGCTTTGTAAGGCAACAAGGGGAGTCTGGCTTTCCGGCGTCTTCAGCGTAGCCGGCTGATAGATCGAAATTCCGTGCTTGAGCGCCAGTTCCTTGACCGGGCTGGCCGTTAGTTTCATGCCGCGTCCGGCAGGGCGATCAGGCTGCGTCAGCACCAGTACGATTTCGTGTCCGGCATTGATCAACGCGGCCAATGCCGGCACGGCAAATTCCGGTGTACCGGCAAAAATAATTTTCATAGGGTTCCTTCGGAACTGCTATCAGCCTCGTTACTGGTGGTTTACCGATTTTAGCTGAGCGCTGACAGCTGATAGCTTTCTTTGTTACATTGTTTCCCGAATGCGCTTTTTCAGCTTGTTCTTGATGCGCACCTGTTTGAGTTGGGACAGGTATTCAACGAAAACCTTGCCGTGCAGGTGATCAATCTCGTGCTGGATGCAAACCGCCAACAATCCTTCCGCCTCCAGCGTAAAAACCTCACCATTGCGGTCCAGCGCCTCAACCTTGATTCGCCCCGAGCGCGTTACGGTTTCATAGATGCCCGGCACCGACAGGCAACCCTCTTCGTAGTCCCGAGTGCCTTCCAACTCGATGATGCGCGGGTTGATGAAAACCAGCAGATTGTCTCGGGTTTCGGAGGTGTCTATCACCACCAATTGCAGGTGCACGTCGATTTGCGTCGCGGCCAGCCCTATTCCTGGGGCGGCGTACATGGTCTCGGCCATGTCATCTGCCAGGCGACGAATTTTTGCGTCGACTTCAAGTACCGGCTTTGCAATTTTGTGCAAGCGCGGGTCAGGATAGTGAAGGATGCTTAAAATAGCCATAAAAGCTTGATTGTTGAATGAATTACATGCAAAATTTAAACTAGTTTCGCGAAAAGCGCATCACTTTTAAAGACTGCTTGAGGCTCTCATGTTCCGTCATATTATAGCGCTGCTGCTCGTTTGCTGCCCGGCAACATTTGCCTGGGCAGATGAGATTCAGTTGCAGGACAATCCTCCCAACCGCTATACCGTCGTCAAGGGCGATACGCTGTGGGGGATTTCCGGGAAATTTCTGAAAGATCCCTGGCGCTGGCCGCAACTGTGGAACATGAATCGCGAGCAAATCAAGAATCCACACTGGATCTATCCAGGAGATGTGGTGGTGCTGGACCTGAGTAGCGGCACACCAGAGCTGCGCTTGCTGCAGGAAACCGTCATCCTGGAGCCTGATGTCCGGGTCGAGCCTCTGGAGAAGAAGGCCATTCCCACGATCTCCCCCAGTGTTATTGCTCCCTTCCTGAGCCAACCTCTGGTGATTGATGAGCATGCCATGCCTGATGCGCCGAAAATCATTGGCGCGCAAGAAGGGCATGTGGTGCTCGGCCCTGGCGTCAAGGTCTATGTCGATAAAATTACCGAGGGCGATGGACGAAACTGGCAACTTTACCGGGAAGGGCGCCGCTTGGTTGATCCGGAAACGCAGGAACAACTGGGTACCGAGGTCGAGTATCTGGGCGAAGCCCGCGTTACGCATTACGGCGAGCCCGCGACCATCGAGATCCGCAGCGCAAAAAGCGACATCTATGTTGGTGACAAGCTGGTGAAATCTCCGGAAGTCCTGCTGAATGGCTTCGTGCCGCACGCGCCGGAAAACACCATCAGCGGGCGCATCATTTCAGCCTATGCCGGAGCAGCCGAACTCGGTCCCAACAGCATCGTGACCATCAATCGCGGTCATCGTGATGGCATAGAGGAAGGAAACGTCCTGGCGATATACGAGTTCGGCATAACCCTGGCGCCTGCCAAGAATGCACCAACCCCAAAAAAGGAAACTTACATCAACCTGGAACGCGATGCTGATGGCAGCATACGACGCGATGCTGAAGGCCGGGTTCAGGTACGCGTTGGTAGCAGGACGACCGGGGCAGCGGTGAAGGGTGTTAAGTTACCGGATGAACGGATCGGCCTCATGATGGTGTTTCGTGTTTTCGAACGTGTTTCCTATGCCCTGGTGTTGCAGGTAGAGCGACCAGTGCACGTGCTGGACGTGGTCACAACGCCCTGATGCCTGACGCTCGCAACGCGCCCAACGAGGCTGCGCTGTGGGTTGGCCTCAGCCTGGTTCCCGGTCTGGGTGGCCAGGGCTTACGCGAACTGCTACGCCGTTTTGGCGCTCCCGAGAATATCTATGCCGCGTCACACGTCGACCTGGTCGAGGTGGTGTCGGCAAAGGTTGCCAGGCACATCATCGATGGCCCGGACCCCGTTGGTGTGGCCGCCACTCTGACCTGGCTTGATCAGGAAAACAACCACCTGATAACGCTGGCTGACGCGGAGTATCCAAGCGCGCTACTGGAAATTCAGGACCCTCCGCCACTGCTCTATGCCAAGGGCAATCTTAAATGGCTTAACGCACCCGCCATCGCCGTGATCGGCAGCCGCAACGCCACCCCGCAAGGCGAGAAGAATGCCGAAGACTTTGCGCATGCCTTGAGCGATGTTGGCTATTGTGTCGTCAGCGGCTTGGCACTCGGCATCGATGGCGCCGCCCACCGGGGGGGCCTGCTGGGCCGCGCCAGCACCATTGCCGTGGTCGGCACCGGTCTCGACATTGTCTATCCGGCGCGTCACCACGAATTGGCA
Source organism: uncultured Methylobacillus sp. (assembly GCA_903824575.1). GTDB lineage: Bacteria > Pseudomonadota > Gammaproteobacteria > Burkholderiales > Methylophilaceae > CAIJXJ01. Next base: position 33,610 of record CAIJXJ010000283.1, on the reverse strand, counting down.
CACGGCATCGCCGAGCTTGGGCTGATGCTCTCGGAATTTGTCCTGGGCACGCCTGCCATGGGACAAAATTTTCCACGTCGCAACCGCATCATCAGCGGCCTGAGTCTAGGCTGTCTGGTAGTTGAGGCCAATTTGCAGAGCGGATCCTTGATCACGGCACGCCTGGCGGCAGAACAGGGACGCGAAGTCTTTGCCATTCCCGGCTCCATCCATTCCCCCGTCGCCAAAGGCTGCCATCAACTGATCAAGCAAGGCGCCAAGCTGGTCGACAGTGTTGCCGATATCCTCGAGGAGTTAGGCTCTGCGCCGGTCGCCGCGGCAGACGCCATTTTGCCAACCGGGGCGCCACACCCCCTGCTGCTGCACATGGGCTTTGATCCCGTCAGCATCGACAGCCTGGCAATGCGCAGCTGCTTGACGAGCGAAAACCTTTCGGCCATGCTGACGATGCTGGAGCTTGAAGGAAGGGTCGCCTGCCTGCCCGGTGGGCGCTACCAGCGTATCGTATAACAAACCAGAAGGGAGCCTCTCCATCATGTTCGAAGTTCTCGTCTACCTGTTCGAAAATTATATCGAAGCCAATATCCGTCCCGATCAAGGTACTTTGACGCGCGAACTATCAGCCGCCGGATTCGATTCTGATGATATCGAACGCGCCTTTGACTGGTTCAGTGCGCTGGAAAACATGACGCATGAAACCGAGGCCAATACGACAATAGGGCCCGATGGATTTCGCATCTATGCGGAAGAGGAGTGCGGAAAAATCCATAGCGATGCCCGCAGTTTTCTCCTGTTCCTGGAGCAGGCCGGCGTCATGGGGCCAGCTTTACGCGAACTGGTGATTGACCGCGCCATGGCATTGCCAGACCATCTGGTCACCCTGGAAAAGATCAAATGGACGGTACTGATGTCCTTGTGGAATCAGAACAAGCGCAACGACTACCTGTTCATTGCGGACGCCATCTTTAGCGACGAAAACCCGACCCTGCATTAAGCCAAAATCTTGATTCTGATCAAAGCCCCAGTCGTTGCCAGATGGTCGAGATCGAACCGGCTTGGTTCATGGTGTAAAAATGCAGGCCGGGTGCGCCGCCGGTCAACAGGCGATCACTCAACTCTGTTACCACGTCAAGCCCGAAGGCGCGCAAGGATGCCATGTCATCGCCGAAATCGAGCAGACGGAGGCGGAGCCAGCGTGGAATCTCAGCACCACAACCCGCCGAGAACCGTGCCAACTGTACATAGTTGTAGATCGGCATGATGCCAGGCACCAGTGGGATGGCGATGCCATTCGCCTCGCACTCATCACGGAAATGAAAATACGCGTCGGCATTGTAGAAGTACTGCGTAATGGCGGCGCTGGCCCCGGCATCCACCTTGCGCTTGAAGGCCATCAAATCGGCGCGTGCTGTCGCCGCCTCGGGATGGACTTCCGGATAGGCCGCCACTTCGATCTCAAACCAGTCGCCAGTCTCAGCGCGGATGAATTCCACCAGTTCATTGGCATAACGAAAATCGCCGGCCGTCATTTCTCCTGACGGCAGATCGCCGCGCAATGCCACCAGATGTCGAATCCCATGCTGCTGGTATTGCGCCAGCATGGCGCGGATCTCCTCGCGTGTCGCGGAGATGCAGGACAGGTGCGGTGCGGCGCCTATGCCTTCACGTTGGATCTCAAGCACGGTTTCCAGCGTGCGGTCGCGCGTAGAGCCCCCGGCGCCAAAGGTCACGGAAAAAAACTTCGGGTCCAACTGTGCCAGTTGCTGGCGTGTTTCACGCAGACGAGCAATACCTTCCGGCGTCTTGGGCGGGAAAAACTCGAAACTGTAATCGCGGGTCATAGAAACTCCAGCGGCGACGCGGCCTTAACAGCACACGCCGCCATCGTTTTAATAGCGGTAAGCCTCTGGTTTGTAAGGACCAGTCTTGGCAACGCCGATGTAACTGGCCTGCACGTCGGTCAGTTCGGTCAACACGGAATTGAGTTTCTTCAATTGCAGGCGCGCCACCTTCTCGTCCAAGTGTTTGGGCAAGGTATAGACACCGACTGGATAATTGGCAGTGTTCACGAACAACTCGATCTGCGCGATGGTCTGGTTGGCAAAGGAGGAGCTCATGACGTAACTGGGGTGGCCGGTGCCGCAACCCAGATTCACCAGGCGACCCTTGGCCAGCAAGATGATGCGTTTTCCATCAGGGAAAATCACATGGTCAACCTGCGGCTTGATTTCATCCCAAGTGTAATCGGACAAGGACGCGACATCGATTTCATTGTCGAAGTGCCCGATGTTGCAGACGATGGCCTGGTCCTTCATGTTCTTCATGTGTTCATGCGTAATCACATGGAAGTTGCCGGTACAGGTGACGAAGATGTCAGCCTTGTCGGCGGCGTATTCCATGGTCACCACGCGATAGCCTTCCATCGCGGCCTGCAAGGCGCAAATCGGATCAATTTCGGTGACCCATACCTGCGCCGACAAGGCACGCATGGCCTGCGCCGAACCCTTGCCGACATCACCGTAACCGGCGATCAAGGCCACCTTGCCGGCGATCATGACGTCAGTCGCACGCTTGATGCCATCGACCAGGGACTCACGACAGCCGTACAGGTTGTCGAACTTGCTCTTGGTGACGGAGTCGTTGACGTTGATGGCAGGAAAGGCCAACTTGCCTTCCTTGTGCATCTGGTACAGACGATGCACACCGGTGGTGGTTTCCTCGGTCACACCCAGAATCTTGGACAGACGAACCGAGTACCAGGTCGGGTCGATTTTAAGCTTGGCCTTGATGGCATTAAACAGGCAGATTTCTTCCTCGCTACCGGGATTATTGAGCAGGCTGGCATCCTTTTCGGCGCGCGTGCCCAGATGTAGCAGCAGGGTCGCGTCCCCGCCGTCGTCCAGAATCATGTTGCTGTAACCGCCGTCAGTCCATTCAAAGATGCGATGGGTGTAGTCCCAATATTCATCCAGGGTTTCGCCCTTGACTGCAAACACCGGCGTGCCACCTGCGGCGATAGCGGCGGCAGCATGGTCCTGTGTTGAGTAAATGTTGCACGAGGCCCAGCGTACCTCAGCGCCCAAGTCCTTGAGCGTTTCGATCAGAACTGCGGTCTGGATGGTCATATGCAGGGAACCGGTGATGCGGGCGCCCTTGAGTGTCTGGCTGGCCGCAAATTCTTCACGAATCGCCATCAGTCCTGGCATTTCGGTTTCTGCAATGGCAATTTCCTTGCGCCCCCAGGCAGCAAGACTCAAGTCTGCAATTACGTAATCTTTAAATTCAGCCACAATATTCATCTCCTGGATGTGTGGCCGGAAAGGATGCGGGTAAGCGCGTTGATCTCACCCGCATCCCGTGCCGGCACGGGTTGGTCAGGTGAACGCGGTTGAAACCGGAGCTTGATGCCGCCGGGTACCGAGCCTGGGGGGAACCCTCGCAGCGCTCCTCGGTAAGTTTGCAATTATAAAGCGAATTTCAGGCGTATGTCATCTCTGGATACAGATCTCTGACGCCACCCCTGATAATGGAAGAAAATAAGAGGTGGAAGGAGACGGTAGAGGTCAAGCAATTTTTGAACGGAAAACAAACGAAAATAAAAGGACAGTCACTTTTACATTTTTATTCTGTCGCTGAAGGGTTTGTCAATCTCATTTTATCGCCCCGGCGTCTCGCCCCACAGGATCTTGTGCAATTGCACCTGTACGCGCACCGGTAACCGGTCGTGCAGCACCCATTCGGCCAGATCCGCTGGATTCAGCGAGCCATAAACCGGGGAAAAAATGACCGGACATTTTGTGGCTAACGCTTGCTCAAGCAACACTTGCCTGGCCCATTCATAGTCGCCGCGGTCACACAGCACGAACTTTACCTCGTCCGCTGGCTTGAGATGTTCAAGATTGCCCCACAGGTTTTTCAGGACTTCACCCGAGCCCGGGGTCTTGAGGTCGAGAATTACCGACACACGTGCATCGACGCCGCCGATGTCGAGCGCCCCCCCGGTCTCCAGCGACACGTCGAAGCCGGCATCGCACAAGGCCTGCAGCAGGGGCAGGCACTCCTTCTGCGCCAAGGGTTCGCCGCCGGTGACGGTGACGTATTTCGTGCCGAAGCCGGTCACGCGCGCGAGAATCTGTTGTTGCGACAGGTTGTTGCCACCCTGAAAGGCATAGGCGGTATCACAATAAACGCAACGCAACGGGCATCCTGTCAGCCGCACGAACACCGTGGGCAGGCCAATGCGTGATGACTCCCCTTGCAGGGAATGGAATATTTCGTGGACTTTCAGCAACGCCTAATTCTTGGTCTTGATCGATTCGAGCACGGCCAGGCGCTTCTTGGCGAAGGGTGCCACATCGCTCAGCGGGTATTTTGCCACGACCTCGCGCAGCGTCTGTTTTGCGCCGTTGATGTCTGACAGTTGGATCTGGCTGTTGGCAATGTTGTACATCGCATCCGGCACCTTGTTGCTATCCGGATACAGCTTGATCAACTTTTGCTGGGCTGCGATGGCGGCCTTGTAATTCTTCAGGGAAAAATTCGAGTAACCAATCCAATACTGAGCAGGCCCTGCAAATTTGCTGGCGGAATAGCTCTCGATGAATTTCTCGAAGGCATCGATTGATGCCGTGTGGCGACCGGCCTTGGACAGATCCAGTGCCGCTTCGTAGCTTTTTAATTCGTCGGCAGTATCAACTGTGGCAGCGGCAATGGGCGTGGCCGGTGCTGTCACTGACGGTGCTACGGCAGCCGGCGTTTCAGCGGGTTTTGCCGGGGTTACGGCGCCACCTTCCAGCTTGCGCAGACGGCCATCCAGGTCGGCATAAAGATCACGCTGACGTTGTTGCGCCAGCTCGATTTCATGACTATTGACTTCCAGTTGGCCGCGCAGCTTGCTGATTTCGGTATTGAGCCGGTCCATCTGCGCCAGCTGGTCAACTGTCTGTGCCTTCTGTTCGCTCAGTCGCGACTCCAGCGCCTGTCGTATTTTCTCGATGTTTTCCAGTCTGGCCTGCAGATCCGTAATGCGCTGATCCTGCTCCTCCTTGACATACTTGCGGAGCCTGACGATTTCATCCCGCGCATCGTTGTCGGCAAAAAGTGCCGCCTGAGATGCGCCGCAAATGAACAGCAGCAAAAACGGAATCAGCTGTCGCATGGATTACTCGCCGGAATAAACGAGATCAGCGCGGCGATTCTGTGCCCAGCAAGTCTCATTGGCCTCAACGCAACGTGGTTTCTCTTTGCCGTAGCTGACAGTCTCGATCTGCTTGTCATTGGCGCCATAGACATTCAGCACCTTCTTGACGGCAACGGCACGGCGCTGGCCCAGAGCCAGATTGTATTCGCGGCTGCCGCGATCATCGGTATTGCCTTGCACGGCCACATGCGCATTCGGGTTTGCCACCAGATATTTCGCGTGCGCCTCGACCAGCGGACGATATTCAGCTTTGACTTCATCCTTGTCATAATCGAAAAACACGTTGCGCTTGGACAAGATGTTGTTGGGGTCGGTCAGCGGGTTTGCCACTGAGCTTGACTGGACAGCCGGTGCAGCGCTTGCATCGGTTGTTGTTGCAGCAGCAGGTGCCGCTTGTACCACCGAACTCTTGTCTTCCACCGCAGCCTTGGGCTCTTCCTTCACCGGCTTGGCAGAACATGCGGCCAGCAGGGAAACCAGAATTACGCTCATTACCAGACTCTTGTTCATTCCAATGACTCCTAAAAGATATATAAAAAAACTTCAACAGGGTATTTTCAGTGTTACTTGATCCATGGCCCCCAGGCAGGCTCACGCACGTCCCCGCCAGCTTCGCTCAGACGTTGTTTGGTACGCCCATCGGCGGAGACGATGGCCAGCACACCTCTGCCATTACTGTTGGTCGCATAAAGAATCATGCGGCCATTTGGGGCGAAGCTGGGCGATTCATCCTGGGTAGTTTCACTCAGCAGTTGCACCTGCCCGCTCGCCAACTCTTGCTGAGCGACGCGGAAGCTTCCGGCCTCGCGGCGGATATAAGTCAATAACTTGCCATCGGGCGAGGGACGCGCGCTGACATTATAACTGCCTTCGAACGTCACGCGTTGCGCATCCCCACCCAGTGTGGACATGCGGTAAATCTGCGGACTGCCGCCACGATCTGAGGTGAAGTACAGCCACTTGCCATCGGGCGACCATCTCGGTTCGGTGTCGATACCGCTGCTATGTGACAACTGCTGCAGGCCGGTGCCGTCGCTATTGATCAGGTAAATCTGCGAGTTGGCAGCATAGGTGAGCACGATCGCGAGCCGCATGCCATCGGGCGACCATGACGGCGCGCTGTTGTTGCCCTTGAAGTTGGCCAATACCTGGCGCTGCCCGGTGACCAAGGATTGCACAAAAATGACCGGTTTCTTTTTCTCGAACGACACATAGGCAAGTCGCGTGCCCTCAGGCGACCAGGCTGGCGAGATGATCGGTTCAACTGACGACAGAACGGTCTGCGGATTGGCGCCATCTGCGTCCGCCACTTGCAGCTGGAAGCGATTTCCCTGCTTGATGATGTAGCTGATGCGCGTGTCGAACACGCCCTTCTCACCGGTCATCTTTTCGTAGATCACATCGGCGATTTTGTGCGCAGTACCACGCAATTGCGTTGGTGTGATGTCGTACTCGAGACCTGCCAGCGAGGTCTGCTTCAGTACGTCCAATAGACGGAAAGATACCTTCAGACGATTGTTGGGTTGCAACTCGACATGGCCGACCACCAGCGCCTGCGCCTGCAGAGCTGCCCATTCAGGATATTTCACTTCCGCCAGGTCATGCGGTTGATTGCTTACCCCGCGCGTCTCCAGCGCGCGAAACAGGCCGCTGCGTCGCAGGTCGGAATTGATGATAGTGGCCAGATTGTCAGGTTGCACGGCTGGTTGTGCAAATGGCACCACCGCGATTGGAATCTGCTGCGCGGCACCACCAACAATCTCTATTTCCAGTGCAGCATTCGCGCGCCCGGACAGGGCAATCAAGCAAAGCAAGAAGATATTCGTCGCAGTTTTAAGCATGGGCTGCATTATAACTCGATTATTTGTAAAATTTATGTCAATAGAGCCTAGTCTTTTGATTGTTATAAATAAAGCGCAGGCTAGGGCGTTAATATTAAACAGCAGGCTGAAAATCTCAGCTATTTTCATTCGGTCGAAACTTCAGATCAAGATCGCGAAAGTGGGAAAAAAGTTCCGGATCAGCCGGCAATGGTAGCGGTTGCGCTTGCAAAATGGCGCGCTCCACGGCCTGATCGCAGGCTGGCATACCGCTGCCTTTGATTAAGTGCGGGGCTCCGATGACTTCTCCGGTTGGCATCAGGGCTATGCCGAATTCGACCACCGGCTTGCCGTTGCCACAGGCCTGTGGATTGACGTAGCGCCGGATCTTGGCCACGATTTTCATCTTGGCCGCATCCAGCACGCCGCTACTGGCAATGGCCTGCGCCTGTGCGTTTTTGGCAGCGGCAATTTGCTGGGCCTCCTGATTTTGGGTGTGGACAGGGTCGGTATCAGCTAGCATTGCCCGTTTCAGTTCTTCCAACTGTTTTGCGGCCTCCTGGGCCTTGAGCTTTGGATCAGCCTTTGGCACTTCTTTTGGTTTCGGTTTTGGCTTCGTTTCCGGTTTTAGCTTGACCAGGGGTTTGGCCTTTACCTGGATTTCAGCCTTGGGTTCCGGCGGTGGCGGTGGTGGTGCTGGCTCGGGTTCGATGACAGGTTCCGGTTTGGGCGCAATAACCGGGTCAGGCTTGGGCGCCGGCAGACTTTCCCATAACTCGACGCTCATCACCTGCATCGGTTGATGGGCCTTCCAGCTGAAACTCATCACCAGTAGCGCGAGAAAAACGCCATGCACCAGCAACGATAGCGCCCCTGCCTGCCACAGGAGCGGTTTATTTTGTGATCGGTTTCGGTTCATGGGGCCGGTCAGTTGGTCGGTTGCAGCAGAAGCCCGACCTTTTCCACCTTGCCCTGTTTGAGCATGTCCATGGCGCTGATCACTTCCTCGTAACGCACGCTCTTGTCGGCGGCAATGACAACGGATTGCCCCGGCTGATTCGCCAACTGCTGATGGATGGCAAACAACAGCTGATCGCGCGGCATCGGCTTACCGTCCAATTGCAGGCTCTTGTCGGCTTTGACGGTCAATACCAGAGGCGCTGCCACCTGTTTTAATACTTGTCCCACCTTTGGCAGTTCAACGACGCCGGGATTGGTCATGGGCGCCGTGATCATGAAAATGACCAGCAGTACCAGGGTCACGTCGATATAGGGCACGACGTTGATCTGGTTCATCAGGCGACGGGGACGTCTACCCCGGGCGGCGGGTCCGGCCATCAGACTTTCCTCTGCAGGATGTTGGAGAATTCCTCGATGAAGCTGTCGTAGCGTACCGCCAGGCGATCCACCTTGGCGGCGAAGCGGTTATAGGCGATGACGGCAGGAATGGCCGCAAACAGGCCCATGGCGGTGGCGATCAAGGCCTCAGAAATGCCGGGCGCGACATGCGCCAGCGTCGCCTGTGCTACGTTAGCGAGGCCCCGGAAGGAATTCATGATGCCCCACACGGTGCCGAACAGGCCGATATAGGGGCTGACCGAGCCGACGGAGGCGAGGAAGGGAAGGTGTGAATCCAGGTCGTCCATTTCACGGTTGTAAGCCGCACGCATGGCACGGCGAGCGCTTTCCATGATGTCGCCCACTTCCATGCCGCCCTGACGCTTGAGTTTGGCATATTCCTTGAACCCGGCCTCGAAGATGGCAGCCATACCCTGGGTGCTTCGGCGCCCCGCGATCACGCTGTCATACAGTTTGTTGAGATCGCCGCCACTCCAGAATGCGTGCTCGAATGCCTCGGCTTCGGTGGCGGCGCGGCTCAGCGAGATCACCTTGAGGAAGATGTACCACCACGACACCAGGGAGGCGAACAACAGCAATACCATCACGGCTTGCACCGGCAACGTGGCGCCTGAAATCAGGCTGAAGACGGACATGTCCTGGGCAACATTCATTACAACTCCTGTATTTTGATCGTTATTGTTTCAGGGATGGAAACCGGTTTGAAGCCTGCGTCTGTCACGCAGACCACCGTGACGTGGGCCGTAACTAGTTTTTCTTGATCGCGCCAGACTTCCTGCACGAATTCGAACGCGCAGCGCCCCAGTTTGACGATGCTTGTCTGCACCATCAAGGCATCATCGAATTTGGCCGGGCGCAGATATCGTAGCGTCATGCTGTGCACGACAAACACGATGCCGTGTTGTTCTCGCAAGGCGGTTTGTTCGAACCCTAAGCTGCGCAGCCATTCGGTGCGAGCGCGCTCAAAAAATTTCAGGTATTCCGCGTGGTATACCACACCGCCGGCATCGGTACTTTCGTAATAGACCCGCACCGGCCACGCGAAAATAGACTGCTTACTCACTCCAAAGTTCTCCGCTAGCCATGTTTTTCGGTAGGGATAGACCGAAATGCTGGTAAGCCAGTTGTGTCGCAATGCGTCCTCGTGGCGTCCGCATCAGGTAGCCTTGCTGGATCATGTAAGGCTCCAACACGTCTTCGATGGTGTCGCGCTCCTCGCCGATGGCCGCCGCCAGATTATCCAGTCCGACTGGCCCGCCACCGAACTTTTCCAGCACGGCTAATAGCAGTTTCCTGTCCATCACATCGAAGCCCAGCTTGTCCACGTCTAGCATCAGCAACGCGGCATCGGCGATTTCGGCCGAAACGGAGCCATCGCTCTTGACCTGAGCATAGTCGCGCACCCGGCGCAGCAGGCGGTTGGCGATGCGTGGTGTGCCGCGCGAGCGGCGGGCGATCTCCAGGGCGCCAGCGGCATCCAGCGCCACATCCAGCAGGCCGGCGGATCGGTGAACGATGCGGCCTAACTCTTCCGGGGTATAGAACTCGAGACGCGCCACGATACCGAAACGGTCGCGCAGCGGATTGGTCAGCATGCCCGCCCGTGTGGTGGCGCCGACTAGCGTAAACGGCGGCAGATCGAGGCGCACCGATCTCGCCGCCGGGCCTTCGCCTATCATGATGTCGAGACGATAATCTTCCATCGCCGGATAGAGGATTTCCTCCACTACTGGCGACAGGCGATGAATTTCGTCGATGAACAATACGTCATTGGGTTCAAGATTGGTTAGAAGTGCCGCCAAGTCGCCCGCCCGCTCCAGTACCGGGCCCGAAGTCTGGCGCATATTGACCCCCATCTCGCGAGCCACGATATGCGCCAGAGTGGTCTTGCCGAGGCCGGGTGGGCCGAACAGCAGCACATGATCGAGCGCTTCCGAGCGTCCACGGGCGGCATTGATGAAAATTTCCAGTTGCTCGCGCGCCTTCTCCTGGCCGATATATTCCTCCAGTACCTTGGGGCGCAGTGCACGCTCCTGAATTTCTTCGGCTGGTCCCAGTGGCTCGGCGGCAATCATGCGGTCGGTTTCTATCATGAAATTACCATAAAGTAGGGGTTGGATACCGTGCCAGCTTGAGATCTGCAGTCACCAGCGTCATGTTTTCCGACATGGCTTGAGCCACCAGTAGCCGATCAAAAGGATCGCCATGAATGGGTGGCAGGCCGGCTGTGGCATAGATGTGTTCGGGACGAATGTCGAGCAACTGCAGCCCTTGATCGCGCTGCTTGGTAATCGCAATCGGCAGGGTGCCTGCCAGCCGCAGCTTGCCCATATTTGTCTTGATTTGCATTTCCCATACGCTGGCGAGACTGAGATACAAATCATTGGCAGGATTTTCACAAGCTTCCATCACCTCGGCGCTCAATCTTTTTTTATCCTGATGCCACCAGATAAACGCATGGCTATCGAGCAGAAGCTTCATTATTGATCTGTGGAGGTAATGAGGAAGTCTGGCGGCAGATAATCATCGAAGTCATCGGCAATCCAGCCTGTGGCGCCTTCCATTAGCCCCGCTACGCGCTTTTTAGGTTGCGGAGTGACCGGAACCAGTCGTACTGCCGGTTTGTTGGCACGGGAAATGACTACATCCTCGCCGCGCTCGGCCAACGCGACTAGTTCTGAAAGATGAGTTTTCGCCTCATGAATATTATAGGTTTGCACGGCAATCCTACCTTGGCTAACAAGTTAGCTAATGATAACAAGAAAAAACATCGCATGAAAGAAACGCTGCGACTCAGGTCTTTGATAGCACTTTCAAAGCCTGGCGGACGCCATCCGAAACCGACAGTTTGGTCGGAAGAAGCTTGATTGTAGCCAGTGCCTCGAGCTCGTTGTAACCCAGTGCCAAGAGGGCATTTAGCACATCGCTCACTGATTCCGCATCAACGTACTGACTACAATATCCTCATTAATCTCCGGCCAATGCACGCCAATTCCTTTGCCGATCAGCCGCCAGTTTTGGCGTTGTGATTCACTGGCATCGCGAAGTCGAGGGAACCATTCCAGGGGTGCGGAAATTTCTCTGCCATCTGCCAGCACGAAATGTACCGCTTGGTTGGCGAACATGACATCCACCGCATGCGGGTCCAGCCTAATTGCCAAAGTGCTCATTCCACTTCTCCAAAAACAAATCCTGGTGTTCGATGACCAACGCTCTGACTTTGGTCAGCTCATGACTTCTGAAGCTTTCTGAAGGGTTTTACGGGCAATGGCCGGAACTGCCCTAGCCGGTTTTGGACAAATATTTCAAAGCCTGGCGGATGCCATCCGACACTGTCAGGCCTGCCGGCAGCGGCTTGACAGCAGCCAGTGCCTCGCGTTCGTTGTAACCCAGTGCCAACAGGGCATTCAGTACATCGCTGCTGCCGGATTCCGGCTGTCCGGCAGCAGATTGGGGCGACAGAAATTCAGTGCCGAATTTGTCTTTCAGTTCCAGCAGCATGCGCTCGGCGGTCTTCTTGCCGATGCCGGGAATCCGGATCAGGAGTGCCGCATTCTGCAAGGCGATGGCCTGTGCCAGATCTTCTACCGACATGCCACTCAGAATGCCCAATGCTGACTTGGCGCCGATGCCGTTGACTTTCAACAGTAACCTGAAGGTGGCGCGCTCGCGCTCGGTCAGAAAGCCGTAAAGCAGTTGCGCATCCTCACGCACCACGAACTGAGTAATCAGTGTCACCTTGGCCCCGCTGTTTGGCAAATTGTAGAATGTGCTCATCGGCACTTCGACTTCATAGCCGACGCCGCTCACATCCAGCAGAATCTGTGGTGGATTCTTTTCCAGCAACAACCCTGTCAAACGTCCGATCACACCAGTCTCCCCCCTTTGACACGAAAACCTGCGGTTGCCTGTTGCCCCAGTCCCTGGCCACCGTGCGCGTGGCAAATGGCGCAAGCCAGCGCGTCGGCAGAATCGGGTTTGGGTGCGACTGGCAGCTTGAGCAGGCGCTTGACCATCTCCTGCACCTGTTCCTTGGCGGCGTGACCGTTGCCGACGACGGCCTGTTTTACCTGCAAGGCAGTGTATTCCGCTACCGGCAGGTCTCGCAACACGGCCGCCGAAATCGCCGCGCCACGTGCCTGCCCCAGCAGCAGGGTTGATTGCGGATTGACATTGACGAACACTTTCTCGATGGCGACCTGCTCCGGTAAATAAGTTTCTATTACCTCACGCAGGCCGTCGAGAATGATCTTGAGGCGCGCCGGCAACGATTCGCTGCGTGCGCTCTTGCCACCGACGGTCTTGATGATGCCGCTGGCGATATAACTCAGCTTGCCGCCGTTGATCTCAATGACCCCAAACCCGGTGACTTGCAAACCTGGATCAATGCCCAGGATCCTCATGTCATTTCCACGTCTTGGTACCGCTGTCTGGTCACCGGTTGCAGTGCAGGCTCATGTGCGCAGCATTTGATGTCAGGGATGTGCGTCGCAATTTTAATTTACTCTTCGATCACGGCCGAGGTATAAACCTCTTGCACGTCATCGAGATCATCCAGCGCATCCAGCAGTTTCTGCATCTTGATCGCATCGTCACCGGTAAAAACCGTTTCATTCGAAGGCTTCATGGTGACCTCGGCCACCTCTGCCTTGAGACCGGCTTTTTCAAGGGCAATCTGCACTGCGGTGAGGTCATTGGGGGCGGTAATCACTTCGATGCTGCCGTCGTCATCCGTGATGACGTCTTCGGCACCAGCGTCCAATGCCGCTTCCATGATCTTGTCTTCATTTGCACCCGGCGCGAACAGCAGTGTGCCGCAGTGCCTGAACAGAAAGGCGACCGAGCCATCGGTACCCAAGTTGCCGCCAAATTTGCTGAAGGCGTGGCGTACATCGGCTACCGTGCGCTGGCGGTTATCGGTCAGGCAATCCACCATGACTGCCGCGCCGTTGATGCCATAGCCCTCATAGCGGATTTCTTCGTAGTTCACGCCTTCGAGCAAGCCTGCACCACGATTGACCGCATTCTCGATATTGTCCTTGGGCATGGACTCCGATTTCGCCTTCTCGATCGCCAAGCGCAGGCGCGGGTTGATGCTGGCGTCGCCACCGCCCATCCTGGCGGCCACGGTAATTTCCTTGATCAAGCGGGTGAAGATCTTGCCACGTTTGGCATCCTGCCGGCCCTTGCGGTGCTGGATATTTGCCCACTTACTATGCCCCGCCAACTTATTGCTCCCAAGCCATACGGCTGTTTGGTTTCGGCAGATTAAATGCTTTGATATTTGTCATATTTACACACTTTTTACACACTGTTTTTTGATACACTCATTTTATCACAGCGGATGTATCTCCCCATAGGAAGCAAAGCAATGGCAACGATTACGAAACGAACCAGCTCGACAGGAAAGGATTTTTGGCAAGTTCAAATCAGACGGAGTGGCTACAAGCCTTACAGCGAGGCATTTAAAACCCTTGCTGACGCAAAAAAGTTCGCCACCCTCAACGATGCGAAGCTCATTAATAATGAGCAGATTAATCGTGACGCAATGAAGCAAACCATCAAAGACGTAATAGACCAGTTTCTTGCTTTCGACCACAGAAAACCGATTACCGCCAAGTCCACCACCCGCCTCAAATACCTACAACACGCAAATGAGTTGGGTAGTTTTACGGTCAAGACCCTGACCCCGAAAATGTTGAACCAGTGGATAGAGGCTCGCCATAAAATCAACAAAGCCCCCACCGTTTACTGGTATTACTGCAACCTCAAAAGAGCCATGACATGGCATGCCTTAACGAACGGTTACCGAATCGATGTGTTTGAAACGGCGAAATGTAAAACAACCGTAACAGCACGCACACGCAGAATATCCGATGATGAAATACACAATCTACACAAGGCGATTGATTCGCACATGGTTACCAAGAGGGAGGAGATGAAATGGGCGATAGAGTTTGCTCTTAATACTTCCATGCGTGCTGGTGAAATGGTGGCATTCAAATGGGAGGACGTAAAACTAAACGAGCGAAAAGTCATCCTAGATAAAAAATACACCAAGACCAGGATTGGTCGTGAAGTCCCATTAACCAGTGATGCTTTGCGAGTGCTAACTCAAATGAAGGCGAAATATTGGGAAAACAAAGACGACAACGCCAAGCGTGTATTTGGGATGTACACATGCCCACGCAACTTATGTGTCCAGTTCAAAATCATTTGCGGATGGGCTGGCATTGACGATCTTTCATGGCATGTCACACGCCATGAAGCAGTGAGCCGTTTTTATGAGAAAACCAATCTCACTGATGTCGAGATTGCGTCAATATCGGGGCATAAAGATGTTAATGTTCTTGCAAAGCATTATGCACATTTACGTCCCAAGTCCCTGTTAGAGAAGCTTTGGTAACAGGTGACACGGGGCAACTAGGTCATAGAGCGTTTACTATTAAGCAAGTAGTTTTTTGAAAGCCGCTACAATCAGCTTTTCCCGCTCCTCAATAAACTCTTGGAAGTTATCCAGCGACAAAGAAACATCTGGAATATAGTTTCTATCCATATAGGCTTTACGATCCTTTTTATTGGGATACGCATCGATTATCCACGCTTCAAAATCCGCTCCTGATTTTTCCTGATTTGGAACCCCATCCAGTAGTTGTAAGTTAGCAAGGCAGTTAAAGTTATCAAGATAGAACTCAATTTGCTCCTCTTTAATCCCTCGTTTTAACAACGTTTTTCTGGTAAATAGCTTCTTTGGGAAAATATGGTCTTGATGAAATTTGTTTCTAAAATCTAATGCGGGATAAAGAAATGCTAGAACCGAATAGGTATAGGCTTTTGCGTATTGGTAATACAAAAGGGTGTCGATTTCATCATCATCAAACGAAATGGACTTAGTCCCACCTTTCAGTTTTTTAGTTATTTCATCAAGGGGAAAATCGTCCGAGGCATTAGAAATCACTTCTCTAATCGGGCGTAAAACATTATCGGGCTGACCACTAAATATTCGTTTCAGCAAAACTATTACAAGCCACTTAAAAATGCTCTTTCGATTAGTTTCATATTTCGACGCAATAGAGAAGTTGCTGGGTGTGCCGATTTTCTTCAAGTAATATGCAATAGGAATAATGGCGTTATTGGACGTTAATGTATCCCGGTGATACCCAAGACTGGATAACAACTCAACAGCCCCTCTAATTGCTTTAGAAATATCTTCCCATCCCTTTTCGATGAGCAGCATATTTTTCTGGTTGAAGTTATCAACTTTAAATGCGATGTCTTTAAACTCTCCCAATACTAAACAGTTTTTGAGAACAAAATCTTTGTCGATATTGAACCCATCTCCGATGGCGTTGATTTCATCCACAAAAGACGTGATTTCTTCTCTGGCATTCCGTTCTTTCCATTGAGCTGTTGCGATGGATAGCAACAGGTCTGAATAGTTCAGTTGCGTCCCACCACTGTTGACCCGAATAAAAATATTTAGAACCTTATCGAGACTTTCATCCTTTTCAAGGAAAAAGTTGATGGATTTATGTTTATGAATTACGTCATACAACTTGAACAATGTTTTATTCGCAAATCGAGACTTTTCTTTACCAAACGTCGTGATTTCTTGGTCGAGCAAGAAATCATTCACATCAACGGCTTCTTTAAAGTTCAGAATATCACCCACAACAAACCAAAAGTGATCTTCATCACGTTGCTTGGCTTCCGCTTTCGTTAGGAACCGAAAATCATATTCAAGATCACTGTTATCAGAAGGAAGGATTAGATTGAGGCACAGTTTTCTTTCAGGGAAAGCTAAATCATTATCCCAACGTTTATGAGGGATTTTATAAGCGTATGACCCCCTCAGACCAACATACAGGGATGTTAAGCGTTGCTGTCCGTCTAAGATTGCGGTGATGGAGCTTTCACCATTTAAATCGGCTGGTTGGTTGTGTTTATTATCCCGCTCATGAAAGTTGCGAACAAACTCGTAAAACTGATAGTTTGTCGTATTGGATTTCTCAACTTCCCAAAACAAAAAGGAACTAATCGGATAATCCCTCATAAGGGAGTCAAAAAGCCGCTCAATCTGGTCTGGACTCCAAACAAACTCTCGCTGAATGGCGGGAAGAAGAAAGGCTTTGCGATGGACATTATCGAGAGCATCTTTGATAGTAATCGGTTCTACAAAAGCCATTCATATTCCCCTATTTTTAGTAACGAGAAGTGTATGGCTTGGTCTGAAATAAATCCAGCATTACCTTTTTTGAGGGATTTTAGCCCCGCAAGACTGAGATAAGAAATCAAGTTGACACCCCTGCAAACAGTACGGTATCAAATAGTATGATGACCGTATTTTATGAGGCAGGATGATTTCAAAACAGGCGTGTTCAGACAATATTAGTTTCGGCGATTGCGTCCTAGACCGCTTCTATTCGCACCTCACCAATAACCCCCGTTGCACAGACGACTTATCCAAAGGAATAGCCAAACAATGGCGTGGAAACGCCGCCCGATATCGCTATGTCGAACTGAATCAGCGATTATGCTACTACCTCGTTTTTGATATTGATTTTGCGATGGCATCCATCCAGTGGGAGGTTGCCAACTTGCCACCCCCGACCATTATCATCAGCAACCCTGAAAATGCCCACGCCCACCTGTTTTATGAGTTGCGTGCTCCAGTTTGCACCACCGAAAGAGGCAGGCTCAAACCCCTCAAATATTTACGTGCCGTTTACGAAGCCTATCGCATCGCACTAAACGCTGATGCTGGCTATGTGGGTTTAATAGCGAAAAACCCCCTCAATCCGTTCTGGCGTGTCCATACGCACAATGTTGATTACGACCTTGAAGAACTCTGCGAATGGGTCGAGCTGCCTAGCGGGATTGACGCCAGAGTCGAAGAAAACAGCCTTGGCAGGAACAGCACCCTATTCGATAGCCTTCGTAAATGGGCGTATTGGAACGTCAACAAACACAATCGTTATGATGCGTGGCGGATGGAAATCTACCGACAAGCAGACCGTATCAATCAACTGTTTTCCTCGCCTCTTAACATCAACGAACTTGATAGCACTGCCGACAGCGTCGCAAAAGGCACCTGGCAACATCGTGACCAACTCGGCACTTACCGCAAAGGCATACTTCGGCTGCCACCGATTGCGGGAGATTTGCCAGAGGATGAGGGTAACGCAGAACGCAAAAAACGCATGAGCATGGGTGCGAATCTTAACCAAATCGCTCGGCATCTCAACGAAGGCTTTGCCTTCGATGTGTCGCCAGCCCTGATTGAAAAACTTTTGGAACAGGTCAAAGCGTTGAGGCTTGACCTGATGCAGGGCGATGATTCAGAAGCTGGTTAAGGGCAAGGGCTTCCGTGGGGTATTGGATTACCTGTTCCACGGAGCGAAAGCCAGCCCCCAAAGTCGTGGCACGCTTATCGCCACCAACATGGCGGGAATAACTCCAAGGCAGTTGGCGAAGCCATCATGCGGGAGCTGGAAGCCAGTTTCCATTTGAAACCCGTTGCACCCTCATCGGAGGCAACGAGAACATCCCTCACCCGAGGACAACTACAACAACAAAAAAGAACGGGAGAACCAATCATGAAGCAACAAATAACCAACACCATTGACGAGGCGATAGCCAACAGTAAGACCATCACCGAGTTTTTTACCTTCTTGGAAACCAAGCAAATTAGCTTGGAACCGCATCTCCAAGGCGAACACATTTCAGGGCTAGTCTACGAATACCAAGGCGTCAGGATTTCTGGTTCATCCCTTGGACGTGGCTACACATGGTTAGCCGTCACTAAAAAAATCCATTATGACCCAGCCAGAGATTTTGAAGCTATCAGGCAACGAGTAAAAAACCGCCAGTTGCTTTCAATGAGTGCTGAGCCTGTTCCAATGAGTCCACGCCAGAGGCGTGACCAGAAACGCAGGCTCTTGGACAAGGAATATGCCGATGGCATTAAGAACCTGTTTGCCGATGAATCCAGCAGGATTGATGTTAGGGACGATTCCTACACCATCCATTTGGAGGATGGCGGGAAAATCACTGATTATGGGGACAGAATCACCGCTGAAAACATGGCACATGATAACGCCGTGGAACGAATCATCAGGCTTGCCTTGCACAAGGATTGGGAGCAGGTGACATTTTTTGGTGAAGAGGCATTCGTTTATAAAGCCATGATGCAAGCCATCCTTGCTGGACTTAACGTTATGCCTAGGGATGACGCCCAAAGAGCTTTGCTGGACAAAGTCAGAGCAGGGCTGGATGCTTCCATGCAGGACGTGCCGTTAATGATGGAGCGTTTCATTGAGCCAGAAGCCCCACAACCATTGCCACTGCCAGCACCTATTGCACCTGTATCTCCACCGATAGCTGGACGCCTTGGCAGTTACAGGGAGCAGAACGCCCCAGCCGAAGAGTTGGACAGGAAGTTTAAGCCCAAGTGATTTTTTGAGAGGATTGAAACTAATGGACACCGCCGGGCGTTTCCCGCCCATCCTAGGATGCTTGAAAATCGGTCAGTGGAGGCAGGACAACCAACAGCCTCAGGAAGAGCTACGCAGGGGTTTCAAGCCCAAGGGTTTTTAGTTACAGAGGACACCGCCCAGCGGTGTCCATCCGTTACAGTCCTTTGAACTTAGCTGGGTGCTGTCCAGTCGCCAGCACTCCATTTTGAAATAATGCGGTAAGCCTGACGCTGAAGTTAAGCCACCACCCCGCTTCCAAATGCTTTGTGGCGTTTTTCTTTGCCAAGCGTGGGAGCGGTTCGTCCTGCTTTGTTTCCTTGATGGTTTCTTTTGCGTGAGCGGTAGCCATCCCCTCAATGTGTTTGGCAACGGCGTGAATGCTGTAATGCACCTTTCTGCCCGTTTTCTGGTCACGAATAGGGAAGCGTTTCTTATTCCGCATGTTAGCTTGAACATCAACGGATATCCCCATAATCGCTTCCAGCTCTTTCGGGGTTACTACCAGCCGTCCACCAACGGCGTTTTTGACTTCTTGCAGGATTTCGTTGAACACTTGGAATCTCTTTTGTGTAAATCTTCTAATATTTTGTTGCAGGGCTATATACAGAGCCATTCACAGCGGCTTTTTTACACAGTATTTACACACAAATAGAATGATGACGAGTGATTTTGAGTGATGTCGCATTTTCCATTCACCCAAGCTTGTATCATATAAAACAATCAGTTAAACTCGTTTTTGTGGTAAATATTTTATCGGGAAAAATAGAAGGTAAGGCACTTTGAATGTCCCGCCATATTGCAACCTCAATGCATTGAGGTTGCGAGCATTTTACTCCTGGCCGATCGCCGGGTCGATCTCTTCATGCCGCCGCATGCTGTGCATGGCAATAATGCCGAGTGCCAGGCCAATTAACAGCATGCCAGTCAGTTCCAGCCTGGAGGGGATTTCGTTCAATTGCAGCCAGGCGGCCAGTACGCCTATGACTGGAGCAAGCAGGGAAATCATGCTGGCCACACCCGCCGGTAGGCGACGCAGTGCAAACAGCCACAACAGCCAAGCCAGGGCATTACAGGCTACGATGTTATAGCCGATGGCGCCTACCAGGTACGGGTTCCATGCTATCGGCGCAGCAGGTACCAGCAAGCCGACAGCCACCAGTGGCAGCGAACCAATCAGCATTTGCCATGCGGTAAAGGACAGCAGGTCCATTTCGGGGGCGCTGTGGTGTAGTTGCTTGGCGAGAACGACCGCCAGCGCCCAACAGACACCGGCCATGATCGCCAGCGCATGACTGATCAGGCTGCCGGAGAGGTGCCAGGGTTCCAATATGCAGATCAGACCGCTGACCGAGGCCAAGGCCGCCAGCCATTGCAGGCCGCGCAACTTTTCACCCAGCATCGGCCAGGCCAGCAGCATCACCCAGAATGGCATGGTATAGGTCAGTACCGCTACACGACCGGCCCCACCCTCGACCAGAGCCCAGATGATCAGGCCGGTAAAGCCGCTGGTCTGCAATATCCCGATCAATGTCACGCGCGCCATCTGCCCGACGCGGAGTGGCTTGTTCAAGAGTCGCACCAAGACGAACAAAAAAATGGCGGCGAGAAAAGTACGCAAGGCGCCGAACTGGAACGGTCCGATGAACAGCAGTGCCTGTTTCATCACCACCCAGTTGTAGCCCCAGATCACGGCAAGCAGAAGTAAAGCGGCAACGGCATGGAGGCGAGATGAGGCAATAGGCATGTCAGGGACTTTACAAGAAAACGGATTGGTCTAAACTGAGCCTAACGAGGCGCAACGACCTCGTAAGTTGACCCTGAGGAGATTAGCATGAAAACCGTTCGTCAGTTACTGGAATCCAAAGGTAACAGCATCCTTGCCATTGCTCCCGATGCCAGCGTGTATGAGGCCCTGGTCATTATGGCGGATAAACACGTGGGCGCCTTGCTGGTGATGGAGCAGGACTCACTGGTGGGCATCTTCTCGGAGCGGGACTATGCGCGGGAAATTGCGCTGAAGGGCAAGACCTCGCGCGAGACGCAAGTTAAGGATGCCATGACCCCGCAGCATTGCCTGATCACGGTTGGTCTGAGTGATACCGTGGAAAGTTGTATGAACCTGATCTCCGACAAGCGTATTCGCCACCTGCCGGTGTTAGATGCCGGTCGCGTTCTGGGCGTGCTTTCAATCGGCGATCTGGTCAAGGAAACTATTGCGCAACAACGTTTCCTTATTGACCAGTTGGAAAGTTACATCAAGGGTTAAATAAACCGCGCCAACAGGGCATTCTTTGGATTGCCCCCCGGCAACGCCAGCTTCACGCGATGGCCGCTGCCAGGCGCGGCGCTCACCTCGAGTCCTTCCATGTCCTGCAATTTAGCCACGACAAAGGTCTGATTGCCAGAGGGCTGGATGAGTTCCAGTCGGTCACCGACGGCAAAGCGATTCTTGGTATCGATCTCGGCCAATCCGGTTGCGGCGTCAAAGTCCACCACGTCACCGACGTACAGGCTGCGACTTGATTCCGAATAGCCCTGCAGGTAATTCTGGTGTTCCACCGTAGAGTGGCGCTGGTAGAAACCATCGGTATAGCCGCGATTGGCGAGGCCCTCTAGTTCCCCCAGCAGGGTTGGATCAAATGCGCGCCCGGCGACGGCATCATCGATTGCACGGCGATAGACCTGGGATGCACGCGCCACGTAGTAGCGAGACTTGGTTCGGCCCTCGATCTTGAGTGAATCGATGCCCATCTGTGCCAGGCGCTCTACATGCTGCACTGCGCGCAGGTCCTTGGAGTTCATGATGTAGGTTCCGTGCTCGTCTTCCATGATCGGCATCAGTTCCCCTGGGCGATTCTTTTCTTCGATCAGATAGACCTGATCCGCCGAAGGGTGGCGCTGCAGGCTGCCGCAATCGGACATGGAGGATTTTGCCATCTCGGCACGAAAATCGAATTCCTTGATCGGAATGATGCCGCTGGCGTCATCGACTGCATCGATCACCTTGTAATCCCAGCGGCAGGAATTGGTGCAAGTGCCCTGATTGGGGTCGCGATGGTTGAAGTAGCCGGACAGCAGGCAGCGCCCGGAGTAGGCGATGCACAGTGCGCCATGAACGAACACCTCCAGTTCGATGTCAGGGCACAACTGGCGGATTTCCTCGATCTCGTCCAGCGACAGTTCACGTGACAGGATCACGCGGGACAGTCCCAGTGACTGCCAGAATTTGACCGTGGCATAGTTCACGGTGTTGGCCTGCACCGACAGATGCACCGGCATGTCGGGCCATTTTTCGCGCACCATCATGATGAGCCCTGGGTCGGCCATGATCAGCGCGTCCGGTTTCATCGCAATCACCGGTTCCATGTCGGCCAGGTAAGTCTTTACCTTGGCGTTGTGCGGCATCAGGTTGGAGGCCACGAAAAACAGCTTGTTGCGGGCATGGGCCTGTTCTATGCCGGTGGCCAGATTTTGCAGGGTGAAATCATTGTTACGCGCGCGCAAGCTGTAACGCGGCTGCCCGGCATACACCGCATCCGCGCCAAAGTCATAGGCCGCACGCATGCGCTCGAGGTCGCCGGCTGGGGCCAGCAGTTCAGGCCTTTTCATTTATTCGCCGATGATCTTGAGCAGCACGCGCTTCTTGCGGCGGCCGTCGAACTCACCATAAAAAATCTGTTCCCACGGGCCGAAGTCGAGACGACCATTGGTGATGGCGACGACCACTTCGCGTCCCATGAGCTGGCGCTTCATGTGTGCGTCGGCATTGTCTTCGCCGGTGCGATTGTGGTGATAGCCGCTGACCGGCTCGTGCGGGGCGAGCTTCTCAAGCCATACGCCATAATCGTGATGCAGGCCGGATTCATCATCGTTGATGAACACGCTGGCGGTGATGTGCATGGCGTTGACCAGCACCAGGCCTTCCTTGATGCCGGATTCCTGCAGGCACTGTTCCACTTCTACCGTCATGTTGATGAAGGCCATGCGCGCCGGGGCGTTGAACCAGAGTTCCTTACGGTAGCTTTTCATGAATGGCTCCCAGATAAAACGCGAATTATAGCTTCAACCCACTTCCAAGAGCCACGACATCGCTTCAAGTCAACGACCTTGTGAAAATTTTAGGAGAATTGGAATATGGTCGATTTGCACTTCAAATGAGCGGCTAATTTCGTATTCTTCAAAGCTCTCATATATACTTCTTAGCCATCGTATGGTGACATTTTTCGGATCTGACCTGAATGAGCAAGACCGCCCCATGACCACCACCACCCGCATTCGGGCGCAGTTTGAAGCAAGCTCGGCGTTGCAGCTAGCTTGCGCTGAACTGCTATCGCCTGCCATCAGTAGCTCGGCCGAACTCCTGGTCGCCACCTTTCTGATGGAAAAGAAAGTGCTGGTGTGCGGCAATGGCGGGTCTGTCGCGTTGGCCCAGTACTTCACAGCCTGCATGCTGCATCGCTTCGATCTGGATCGCCCCGGGCTCGCCGCCATCAGCCTGTGTTCGGATAGTGTGACGCTGACGGCTATCGCCAAAGACATGCAGTTCGAGCAGGTGTTTTCCAAGCAGGTACAGGCTTTGGGTCAGGCTAGTGATGTGCTGCTAGTCATCAGCTTCAGCGGCAACTCATCCAACAGCCTCGGCGCTATCAGGGCCGCACATGACAGGGGCATGCGCGTCATTGCGATGACCGGCGGCGACGGCGGCGAGTTGATGGAACTTTTGCAGGAACAGGACATCCATATCGGAGTCCCGCATGAAAATTCAGCGCGCGTCCAGGAGGTCAATCTGTTGACCCTGCATGCCTTGTGCGACGCCATCGATAGTCTTTTACTGGGAGTTGAATAATGCGCATCATTTATCTAATGCTGGCTACCTTTCTCTGCGTTATCTTGAGCGCTTGCGTGCCGGTTGTCGTTGGTGGCGCCGCTACCGGTGGACTGGTGGCGAGCGATCGACGAACTTCGGGCGCTTATGTCGAGGATGAAAGCATCGAATGGAAGACCAACAGCCGTATCAAGGAAGCACTGGGGGCGAAGATTCACCTTAACGCCACCAGTTACAATCGCAACGTGCTCCTGACCGGAGAGGCCCTTGACGAAGCGGCCAAGGCCCGTGCAGAAACGCTGGCGCGCGGCGTTGAAAATGTGCGCCAGGTGACCAATGAGATCCGGATTGGTGGTATCAGCACGCTCACCGATCGCACCAATGACGGTTTCCTGACCGCCAAGGTGAAGAGCTTGTTTCTCAAGGAAAATCGCTTTCCTGCTAACCAGGTCAAGGTCGTGACCGAAAGCTCCGCGGTCTACCTGCTCGGCATCGTGACGCACAAGGAAGCTGAAGATGCCACGGAGATCGCACGCAACACGGAAGGCGTGAGCAAGGTCGTCAAGGTGTTTGAGTATATCGAGTGATATAATTGCCGCAATTTTATTTTAGCGGCAGTCCATTATTATGAGTAGCGAACCCAGTGAAATCATCATCGAAGGCCTGACCCGCGCCGGCAAGCCCTTTCGTCCCAGTGACTGG
Source organism: uncultured Methylobacillus sp. (assembly GCA_903824575.1). Taxonomy (GTDB): domain Bacteria; phylum Pseudomonadota; class Gammaproteobacteria; order Burkholderiales; family Methylophilaceae; genus CAIJXJ01. Next base: position 9,229 of record CAIJXJ010000283.1, on the reverse strand, counting down.
GTCGATCGCATGTGCAGCACTTACGCCACCTTCGGTCCGGATCGGAAACTGCGCTACTCACCTTACCTCAAGCCACGTCTGCTCAATGGCGTGCGCTGCCTGGCAGTTGATCTGCGTCTGAAGGACATCAATCCGGAAGGCTATGCGCAACTGATGCATTTTGCCGAAGAGAACCAGTTGAACCTTAAGGACGGCGCAGGCAACGACATCCCCGCCCAAGGTTAGCGGCTGGATTATTTCTGTGACGGGGCCAATTGTTCGATGTACTGGCGGGTGATGAGGCCTCGCCGGACCTTGACTAGTTGCCCCTGCGGGTTGTAAATATAGGTCGTCGGCAACACATCAGTCGGACCAATCTGCGCTATCAGTTTGTCGTCGCCCAGTATGATCGGGTAGCTCATTAGGTTTTCATCGACGAAATTTCTGACTTCCTTTGCACTCTTGTATTCCAGTGCGATTCCCAATATTACGATGTCACGGCGTTTTTCATGCAAGGCGATCAGGTCCGGGATCTCTTCCTGGCAAGGTGGGCACCAGGTGGCCCAATAATTCACCACTACCCATTTCCCCCTGTAGCCAGCCAGGCTATGGGTTTTTCCGGCCATGTCCTTCAGGATAAAGCCTTCGCTGGCGGTTGCCGGAAGTGATGGCAGTGACAGCGCGCAAAGGATCAATAAAATCCGGCACCAATGGCTGGGCGTGCTTATCGTGGTCATCATTTACATCCTTCAGTCATCAATCAAGATCGGGCGAGTCAAGCAGTCTGTCCTGTCGGTGGGCGAGACTCAGACTTCTAATCAAAGATTAACCGGCCACCAGTATATTCGTCAAAAGCCCGCTTTCGTTTCTCGTTGAAATAGGCTTTAATATCATCATATTCCTAATGGAGTTCGGTTCATGGTGCTGCGCTTGAATGTTCCTGCGATTGAAGCAAAGCCGGCGATATCGGCAGAAACCCGTCCCAAGGACATCACAGCGCTGATATCGGGCCTGCCTCAGAGCAACTTTCCCGAGGCGGCACGTTTACTGCTCGACGAGTTGGCCATGCTCAACCGCCAGCGCTGCTCGATTGCCGTAAGGGTTGCCGCGCTGGAACTTTATCGCCCGGCCATTTTCAGCATGGCCCATGGACTCGCACGTCAGTATTGCAATCAGGCGCTGCCGTTGCAGGAGTCTGCAATAGCGCATGCGCGTCTGGCGCAGCAATTATTCAGCGAATTGGCGATTGGTTACAAGCAGGCGATTCTGACCGAAGAGCGCAGGCTGTTTACCATTGGTGACGAAAATCAACGCGCTCTGCTGATGCAGCGCGCGATGGATGCCTTGGGCCGTCAATTGCACGTCTGCTACCTGACCTACAGCAACAACCCCGCCGGCATCTGGTCTGAATTGCATTTGCTTTACCTGCAATCCGTACAACTGGGACTGCAGGGTTTGGCGGTGCCTGATGAGGCTGGCGCCGTCAGTATTGATCTGACATACAAGCATGCGCTACTGCTCTCCATCGCCAATCCATCCCAGTTGAATTCCCTCGACATAGAGCGCGTGATTGAATATCTGGATCATTTCGCCAGCCTGGCGCAATTACGTCCACTGGGGGGTATCGATAAACTGGTTGGAATATTTCTGGTCCGCCTGCAATCCGACAAGCCGCCCATTCAGTTGGAAAAACACACACAGAATGCCGATCCTGACACGGATATCCTGCTTGTCACCGTTGAGTTGGCGCGTCAGGTACATCAACACATCCATCAGTTGAAATCCAACGTCAGGCCAATTAGTCCCGATCTTCCCGAAGTTGCCCTGCTGGACCAGCGCTATCGCGACATGTTGCAACATTTGCTCAGATATTGGGGGAATCCACCCAAACGGGGATTTCAGCGCGCTGAGAAAAAAAATCCCATTCACATGTGCATGGGTCTGGCGGACCTCTATTCCTTTCTGGAACAGGAGGGGTCGACTTCGGCCGGTGCTATTGCAGCAGGAACGGCCATAGACGGTGGTGCGCCGTCCCTTGACAAGAAAAGCGAGACTTGGGTGGTGGTAAATGAAAGCCCTGGCGGATTGGCTCTTAAAAAATCCTCCCCTGCTCAGGGCAATTTGCGTATCGGTGAACTGATAGGACTCAAGACCGATAGTGTCGGACCTTGGGGTCTCGCCATCGTGCGCCGAGCCAGCCTTGGAGAATTAGAGTCATTGCAGATTGGCGTGCAAATGATCGCGCCTAGTGCAAAAAAAGTAATCCTGCATGTCATCGATTCCACACAGACCGAATTTGCTCTGTTGCTGCCAGAACTGGCTGCCCTCAAGCAAACCGACACCCTCATCAGCACGCGCGGCATTTACAAACCGGCACGCACCCTGCGCTTGGAAGAAGACGGTAAAATGACCGATATCATGCTGACCAAGTTGGTGGAACGCACCAATAACTTTGAGCGCTTTCAGTTCAGTCGACTGTAAAGACTTCACTTGCTCGCCTTTTTTCGCTACGATAGCGTTAACATCACTTAAATTACTCTCCCAAAAAGTCACTTAGAGGTTCAACATGAGCGAACATATTCTGCACGTCAGCGACGTTGCTTTCGAACAAGAAGTCCTGCAATCGCAGGTTCCGGTGCTGGTTGACTACTGGGCCGAGTGGTGCGGTCCGTGCAAGATGATTGCGCCCATCCTGGATGAAGTGGCCAAGGAATACGCCGGTCGCCTCAAGGTGGCCAAGCTCAACATCGATGAAAACCAGCAGACGCCACCCAAGTATGGTATCCGTGGCATCCCGACGCTGATGCTGTTCAAGAACGGTAATGTCGAGGCAACCAAGGTTGGCGCGTTGTCCAAGTCTCAATTGACGGCATTTATTGACAGCAACATTTAAAGCCGTTACGCTTGCACCTGATTTCCTGACTCTTTCTATTTAAAGGCCACTAGACAGTGGCCAAGAGATCAGGTGCATAAAACACCTTCCCCCGAATTTCTCTGTTCTTCCCTCACGTTTTTCCAGCGAGCCTCCGCACATGCATTTATCCGACCTTAAACACCTCCCAGTCACCGAAATTGTGGAGATGGCCATTGCCCATGAAATCGAAGGCGCCAGCCGCATGCGCAAGCAAGACCTCATTTTTTCCTTGCTTAAGAACAAGGCCAAGAAAGGCGAAACCATTTTTGGCGACGGTACGCTGGAAGTATTGCAGGATGGGTTCGGATTCTTGCGTGCGCCGGACAGTTCTTATCTGGCGGGGCCGGATGATGTTTATGTCTCTCCTTCGCAGATTCGCCGTTTCAATCTGCACACCGGCGATACCATTTCCGGTGAGGTCAGGACGCCCAAGGATGGCGAGCGCTACTTCGCGCTGGTGAAGGTCGACACCGTCAACGGCGAAGCGCCCGAGAGTACCAAGCACAAGATTCTGTTCGAAAATCTGACACCGCTGCATCCGGACGAACCGCTCAAACTCGAGCGCGAGATTCGCAGCGAGGAGAACATCACGGGCCGCGTCATCGACATGATTGCCCCTATCGGCAAGGGCCAGCGCGGTCTGCTGGTAGCCTCGCCGAAGTCCGGTAAAACCGTGATGATGCAACATATCGCACATGCCATCACCACCAATCATCCCGAAATTACGCTGATCGTGCTCCTGATCGATGAACGGCCGGAAGAAGTGACGGAAATGACACGTTCGGTCAAGGGCGAAGTGGTCGCCTCCACCTTTGATGAGCCCGCTACGCGCCACGTGCAAGGTGCTGAAATGGTGCTGGAAAAAGCCAAGCGCCTGGTCGAACACAAGAAAGACGTCGTTATTTTGCTCGACTCCATCACCCGTTTGGCGCGCGCCTACAACACCGTCATCCCATCCTCCGGCAAGGTGTTGACCGGCGGCGTCGATGCCAATGCACTGCAACGGCCGAAGCGTTTCTTTGGCGCCGCACGAAACATTGAGGAAGGCGGTTCCTTGACCATCATCGCTACCGCCCTGGTCGAGACCGGTTCTCGCATGGATGACGTCATCTACGAAGAATTTAAGGGTACCGGCAACATGGAAATCCATCTCGACCGCAAGATGGCCGAGAAGCGCCTGTATCCAGCCATCAACGTCAATCGTTCCGGTACCCGCCGCGAAGAACTCTTGATCGAACAGAGCGTGCTACAGAAAATATGGGTGCTGCGCAAATTGCTGTATCCGATGGATGATCTCGACGCGATGGAATTCCTGCTCGACAAGATCAAGTCGACCAAGAACAACGCCGAATTCTTCGACGCCATGCGCCGTGGATAAAGTTAGTTGATATATTATTTTATTTGCTGGATAATGCCCCCCTTTTCCGCGACCGCACAACACCGAAGGACATAGAGAATGAAAGCTGACATTCATCCTGAATACAACGAAATTTCCGTAACTTGCAGTTGCGGCAACAAGTTTCAGACCCGCTCCACCAGCAGCAAATCCCTGACGATCGAAGTGTGCTCGCTATGCCACCCGTTCTATACAGGCAAGCAAAAGATTGTCGATACTGCTGGTCGCGTTGAAAAGTTCCGCCAAAAGTACAGCATGTAATGGTGTGTTTGGCCATGGTCGAAACAAAAAGGCAGCCGAGGCTGCCTTTTTGTTTTGCATGCGGCAGATTGAACGAAAAAGATCAAATCATGAATTTTTTTGAGCCCCATGGTGTTTGAAGTCCATCATGATTGGCAAGCCAGCATTGCGACGCCGCGCCCACTTATCGGTGAGCGTGCCAAGACGCGTCTGTTGTTGTTGCTGTGTTTTCTCTGGCTCGGCTTGGGATTGATCGGCCATGAGCCATGGAAGCCTGACGAAGCCCAATCCATCAGCATCATTAAGAACTTGATGCAAGGTAGCGACTGGGCTATCCCGGCCCTGGCGGATGGCAGTCTGAAATATCCGCCCCTTTATTACCTGTCTGCTGCCGCTAGCGCTAGGGTCCTCTCGCCTTGGTTGGCGCCCCATGACGCGGCGCGCTTCGCCAGTGGCCTTTGGATGGCGCTGACTTTGCTGCTGGTCGGCATGATGGGGCGCGAAATGTGGGGGACTGGTTCGGGGCGACAAACGACCTTTGTATTTCTCGGCTCACTTGGCCTGTTGTATTCGGCGCACCTGCTGCTTCCTCTTGTGGCGGGGCTTGCTGGCTATGCCATGGCGTTCTATGGCCTCGCCCTCTCGCACCGTCGCCCATGGCGCGCTGGCGTATTGTTGGGTACCGGTGTCGGAATTGCCTTTCTTTCGGCTGGATTTTTAGGCCCCGAGATCATTGTGCTGACGGCGCTTCTGCTGCCCCTGAGTTTTCGTACTTGGCGCCGCAAAACCAGCCTGGCATGCCTGGCATCGGCTAGTCTGATCGCACTGCCATGGTTTGCTGTCTGGTTGTTCGCCGTGTGGCAACGTGCGCCGCAGTTGCTGCAAGCCTGGTTATTGAGTGGTCCTCATGCCTGGGATAATCATAGTCTGACCTATTTCCTGAAGACCCTCAGTTGGTCGGCCTGGCCGGCACTACCGCTTGCCGTCTGGGCGCTCTGGCATTCGCGCCACCATCTGCTACAACGGCCACAATTCCAGCTTATTCTCACTTTCTTTGTAGTTACGCTGCTGCTGCTGGGCTTTGGCGCAGAGGGCAGGGATGCGCAGGCGATGCCGCTGTTGCTGCCATTGGCGATGCTTGGAGGGTCTGGAGTCGACTCCTTGCGCCGCAACCTGGCAAGCGCGCTCGACTGGTTTGGCATCATGCTGTTTGGTTGCATGGGCTGCCTGGTCTGGCTGGGATGGTTTGCCCTGATGATGGACTTTCCGCACAAGCTGGCGCAACGCATGCATAAACTGTCTCCTGCTTACCTCCCGGAATTCAGTTATCCGGCTATTGCTGTCGCTGTGATCCTCAGCCTGATCTGGGGGCTGGTCGTGTTCAAGGCTAGACGTTCCAATCGGGCCTTTGTGACCGACTGGGCGATGGGCATTACCATGGTTTGGGGCCTCCTGATGACGCTCTGGTTGCCTTGGCTTGATGCGGCAAAGAGTTACCGCCCCATGGTTGCCGACCTGCAGAAATCATTGCCGGTCAGTTATGCCTGTATGACTGGGCGTGACGTGGGGGATTCCCAACGCAGCTTACTTGATTATTATGCTGGTATTCGCATTCGGCCATTCGAGGCGAATCAGCGCATCGATTGTGATTTATATCTGATTCAGGATGATCGCAGTCGAGAAAGAATTGAGCCTGGGGCTTCATGGACACTCCTATGGCAAGGAAAGCGTGCGGCCGATCGGCGCGAGAGTTTCCGCCTGTACCAATTCAGAACGAATCGACCATAAAAATTATCGCGATGCTATGGCTGTAAAAAATCGGATAGGAATTTTATCCCCTCCTGACTTGTCGTAAGTCACTTCGTGTTTCATTGCGGGCAAGTTAGTAAGCGGCTTTCAACACGACTGTAGGACAATGGAGAGTCTATAGCGCTCTGCGCTCGCTCAATGCCATTTAGTAATCGCTGCTCAATGGGTTGGATCACCTCCAGTACCCATGAATTCAAGTCACGTTCGGCTTCAGTCGTGGAGGCGTAATAACGTGGCTGCGAGAATGCCTGTTTCATGGAAGATTCCATGAGTTTCGTCCCTATTCGGATGTGATTTTTCCACGTGGATACATGTTCGTATTCATGTTCGCGGATAATTTGCCGCTTACAATTGCTTTGTAATTCCTTGGCAAGGTATATCTGCATGACTGAGAACCCTGATTTTATGCTGATCTCTGGAACCATACAAACCTTGCCTTCCGGCGTAGCGGATAAGATGGACTTGAACTCATAGGTCAGCTCTGGTTTGGCAACAGTTAATCCCAAAACATTATGATTCTGATCAAGTTTATGGTCTGACAAGGACTTGAGGTAGGTAAGAGGGTGTTCGGAATCCTCGCTAACGATCCTGTCTGTATAGCTTGTTTTGACGGAAGCCATTTGGGCTAATTGGTTGCAGGAATTTTTTTCGTCGGCACTTGATGGGGTTTGAATCAATGTAAAGGCGAGAATTAAAAAGAGTCGCATCTGAAGCGACCAATCCAGATCGATTGGTGTTGCCATCTCAGACTTATTAACAAGCATTAGCTTTGTAGCATACTTGCCAATGCGGCGTTAGCTCACGTTTGTACAGCGTGGCCTTACCTTCTAAAATGTGAACTGTGCTTGCTGATTTGGGCGGCATATAGTTGAAAAAAACACGCGTGAAGTAAACAGTTTTTACTGTATACCCAGCGTGTTTTTTGTGCAACGATTGTGTAACGAGTTTTTGGAGGGTTTTACTAAGGCATAAAACCTGAAAAAACTGTTATAAAACAACTGTGGTGCCGAGAGTCGGAGTCGAACCGACACACCTTGCGGCGGCGGATTTTGAGTCCGCTGCGTCTACCAATTCCGCCATCCCGGCCTGATGAGTCCGCATTATAGCGAATATGTGCCAGATTCAGAAGTGCTGCCGCAGATTAAAAAAGAATATATGAGGTTCCATGCGTACCAGTGATTTCGATTTCGACCTGCCGGAGGCCTTGATCGCCCAGTTCCCGGCCGCAGAGCGCACCGCCAGCCGATTGCTACACATGAACGGCAGTAGTGGGGAGTTGCAGGATGGCGTATTCGCCGATCTGGGGCAATTTCTGCAGCCAGGTGATTTACTGGTGTTCAACGACACCCGCGTTATCAAGGCGCGTCTGAACGGACAAAAGGCAAGCAGCGGCAAGGTTGAGGTGCTGGTGGAGCGGGTTCTGGATGCGCATAGAGCGTTGGCACATGTGCGCGCATCAAAATCGCCCAAAGCCGGCACTCGACTCTGGCTGGCAGACGCCATCGAGGTCGAGGTGCTCGGGCGGCATGAGGATTTGTTCGAGTTGCGTTTTCTGGATGAGCGGCCATTTCTTGACCTGTTACAGCAATACGGTAGCCTGCCATTGCCACCTTATATCACGCACGTACCAGATGTGGTGGATGATGAGCGTTATCAGACGGTGTATGCCAGTCAGCCGGGAGCGGTGGCCGCACCGACTGCCGGCTTGCATTTCGATCATGCGCTGTTGCAACGTCTGCGTGACATGGGGATACAAATGGCTTTCGTTACCTTGCATGTGGGGGCGGGGACATTTCAGCCGGTACGGGTGGAGAATCCGTTGGAACATACCATGCATAGTGAATGGTATGACGTGCCCCGGACAACGGTGGATCTTATCCGCGCCACTCAAAAGGCTGGTGGCAAGGTGACTGCCGTGGGCACGACCGCATTGCGCGCTCTTGAGAGTGCCGCACGCGCGGGTGAAATTGTCGCCGCTAGTGGCGACACCGATATCTTCATTACGCCGGGCTATCGCTTCCGTGTGGTGGAGCGCTTGCTGACCAATTTCCATTTGCCACGCACTACCTTGCTGATGCTGGTTTCGGCATTTGCAGGCTTGGACAATATCCGCCATGCCTATCAGCACGCAATACTCCAGCGTTACCGTTTCTTCAGTTATGGCGATGCCATGCTGATTGAACGGCGGGAATGAGTGGCTGCATTGTGCAGCATGGGGGTAGCTGGATGATAGCCAAATCAATCACGATGGCCTCCGCTTCCGGTTAGAGCAGATAGCAAATAATCCCTTCATCTAGCCATTGCCCGATCTTAATTTTTGCCATTTTTCTGGTATGGATCGTGCAGTTGCTTGCCGCTAAATCCGGCAAGTTTTGCCGGATTATCTCGATTGGTGTGGTCAGGAATGAACTTTGCAGATTCAAATGGGCCTAAGATTCATTTGCGGCGTTCGCCACAGTCTAAAGTTTACCAAGCTGACATAACCACAGAAAAATTCTGGATCAATTCTTGCTTGTTCCCTGTCGTTGTTGTTGAAGTCGCTAATTTTTTGTCAAGCGGCCCATCAGGCTTATTGCCGAAGTTTAATCGGCGTGAGAGCTGAAGGAGAATACGGCCGTTGAATCTTTTGTGCCGGAATATTTCCGCCTGAAATTGCAGACAGTATGAGAAAAGTATTTCATTTCAGTCGGATGCGAGTGTTTTGAGTGGTTGGATCATGACGCCGGGTCAGCTGGCTTTTGACAAAAAAAGTGAGGATTGCGATGGGTTTTCTTTCTAGCATTTTTAAAGCGATACTCACACCAATTACTGGACTCTTGCATGCAATTGGACATATTTTCGGAAGTCATGCAGGAGTATCTCCCACGCTTGCCACACTGAGCACGGTTCCT
>CAIJXJ010000282.1 GCA_903824575.1 uncultured Methylobacillus sp. | reverse complement strand
GTACATAGGTTTTCAATGTTAAAACTTATGTTGCGTCTGTCGCAACTTATAATTATTCCAAATATCGAGCAAATCAATCACAAATAACGCACCTCTCTACATGCAATGGATTGGCGTTGATGGGATTTTCTTACACTGGCCTTACATGGACGCCATAAACCAAAACGGGCTACAAGATTTCTCCTGTAACCCGTTGTTTTATATGGTGGTGATGGGGGGACTTGAACCCTCGACCTATGGATTATGAATCCATCGCTCTAACCAGCTGAGCTACATCACCATTGTCTTCCCGAAGTTCCCTCCGGTTCCGTTTTCCATCATGACTAGACTGCCCGAGGTTTGGGTACCATCATTTAGAAATAAGCCATTTGAGGCTTCAGGGCTTTTAACTAAGCCCGCAATTGTATCAGCTAGGTAAGGATGTCGGCAAGATGCAAGTTGAGTTCTTATGTTCGGATTGGCTATTAATAGGATGCTTCTGTGCAAGTGCCGGACTAATGAAATAATTTCAGTTCTACAGTGCCGGGTGTGGTGCCAAAAAATCCTAAAGTTATTTCATTTCGTGTCGATATCGTTGTTGTGAGAGTTCTTTTCTATTGGAATGGGTTGCTTGGCAGGCTCTTAGGATAGATGTTTGGTGGGATTTAATTTTGTTTGTCAAGGCGAATTGACAATGATAATTCAAAGTTCGGTTGGAAGTTCAGCGCCACCAGGAGCTACCCCCGGTGGCTCGGGTGTCGTTGTTGTCAGTTCGAGTGCTAGTGTCGTTCCGGCAGCAATAGCGCAAATGCCTCCTGAAAGCCCTGCCTCACCCAATCTGGTACCTGATTCGGTCAGTGTGCATGCTGCTGTTCGCAGTATCAATAGGTCACTCGAACAAAGTGGTACTAGCATGCAATTTACGGTTGATCCAAGTACGAAAGAAAATGTGGTTAAAGTGACGGATACGAAAACTGGTGAAGTTATTGCCCAATACCCGTCAAAAGTAACGTTGGCCATAGCTGCGGCCATTGATCAGGAAATAAATCGCGGTACGTTGCTAGATCAGAAAGTCTAGCCTTGATATTAGTCGCATTATTATGAGGATACCAAGCCATTCTGATAGGGCATGGCGTTTCAGGATTACCTGTTGAAAAAAAAGATCTAAAGTTATTGGACTACCTGTCGATAACGTTGGTGTGGGTGTTCGTAACTGATGTACAAATCGCATTGACACAGGGAAACAAGTCTAGATAGCTTTGAGTAGGTTTACAAAGGCAAATCAATCATGATTATTCAAAATTCAGTTGGTAGTTCAGTACCTTCAGGAATCACTAGCGGTGGTTCGGGTACCGTTGCGCATGCGTCGAATGCCGCAACTTCATTGGAGCTATTGCCCGCTGCGAAGTCAGCGTCCAGTTCGGTGAGTTTGAGAAATGCGGTTGAGGGCATCAACAAGAAGTTTCAACAAAATAGTACTGGTATGCAATTTAGTATTGATCAAAGTACAAAAGAATCCGTGGTTCAGTTGCTCGATAACAACACTGGGCAAGTAATTAGCCAATATCCGTCAGAAGTTACCCTCGCCATATCTGCAGCCCTCGCTCAGGATATGAAGCGTGGCGCCTTAGTCGATCAAAAAGCTTAAGCAATACATCTTAGGAGAATAAAATGGCGATCAATGGCTTATCAAGTGCAACACAAAGCCCGCATCAAGTGAGCCCGCAACGATTTAATCCTCAACAGTTAAAGCTTAGCCGGGATTCTGATGGTGATACTGACGGAACCAAAGCTGGGCAAGTTGACAAGGCATCAGTGGCGGGCAGAGTCTCAGGGCTTTCCAAGGATCCTACATCAGCAGTAGGATCATTGATTAGCGAGAAAGTTTGAGACAGTTTTTTCCAAGTTAAACGATTTGTTCTTTTTGCAAAATGATTCATAATTTATTGGAGTGATCATGGCAATAGCAGTCAGCAATTCTTCGGCCAGTGTGGCGCCGCAAGCCACCAGCAGTGTTCGTCAGACTCAGCAACAGCCTGTTGTGCAGGCGCCTGTCCAGACGCCACCAGCTGCTCCCGCTGCAAAGCCGGTAGGCAGTCTTGGACATAATATTAATACCAAGGCTTAGCTTCGTTGCAGGCGCGCGGCGTCGAGGACAGGCCATAGTCCAAAATGGGCGAGGCAGATTAATACCATCTTACCCAGCGCCTGCTGACTTGCGGTTGTTGAGCGGGCTGATTTTTTGCTGAGTTGCCTGGCTTTACCGAGCGCCTAAGCTCTTAACCTGGGAGTTTGAAGGCGCTTTTTCGCAACTTGCACTTTGGCTCTAAAATTTCCAGTGGACGTTAAGGGGTAAGTCAGTCCTTTTAGATCCAGCAACTCTGGATATTTTTAATTAGATTGGCAATGAGAGTCATCTAAACGACTGACATAACCTGAAAATTCGTCGTATAAGGGTTTGCCCGCCAGGGCAGAACACGGAATTCATAATTAACCATAATAGTGGGCTTTGCACGCCACTGGATACTGACGCTCACCGGTTAACTAGTCACTTGCCATCAATGGCGCCGTAACAAATAATGCATTACTCAATAAGCAATCCGTTTCAACACGCTGGTAACAGATCCCTTGTCAACCAATGCCTTTGACGGCAGGTAATCTGCCGCATTAAATTTGGAGGTGCGTTCCAGAGTCGAACTGGACTAGCCGGCTTTGCAGGCCGGAGCATAACCGCTTTGCTAACGCACCGTGGGAGGCGGCATACTACATTACAGGGTCTTTAGCGTCAATTCTTCTTCACCCGCTAAATGTGGAATGAATCCGGTGCATGATCGGGCACGATTCGCGTCCATCAGCGATGGAGGACAAAAAAATAAAATCAAGGGTTCAAAGTCGGCATGACCAGGCAATATCGAAGCTTGGGTCAACAGGGTAGCATTCGACAATATTGCGATCATCTATAGGGTTGAATTCGTGAGTTTTTCCAGCTTCGCAATGATGCTGGGATGGGAAAATTGAATCCAGCCGGATAATATGGCGATATGGAAACTATCTTGAACCAATCAGTCATTACTTTAAGAATTCTAACGATCGTATTCCCAGTCTTGGGGATGGTTCTGGTCGGCTATGGGTATGGTAAGAGATGCAATGTAGAGATGGCCGGAGCAAACCAGATCAACATGGACGTGTTCATCCCGGCGCTGGTATTTTCAGTCTTGGCAGATCAGTCGTTTGTGCTGGCAGGCCACCAAGGGCTCGCATGGGGAGCCTTCTTCATGATGGTCGGATCAGGTCTCATGGCCTGGCTGATTGCAAATTTCTCCGGTATCTCATTGAAAGTGCTGGTGCCAACCATGATGTTTAATAACTGCGGAAATCTCGGGCTACCAATTGCGGTGCTTGCATTTGGACGTGAAGGGTTGACCGCTGCAGTGGTCATGTTTCTTGTTTCCAATCTGGTGCAATTCTCTTTTGGTATTTGGTTTCTGGATCACAAGGCCCGATGGTATAACGTTTGGCGAGCGCCTGTTATCATTGCCGCGCTGGTTGGACTGGGCCTGAGCATTTCCGGGCTTTCGATGTGGCAACCACTTCAACTGACGATAAAAATGCTGGGTGACGTATCCATTCCTCTGTCATTATTCGCTCTCGGCGTACGTATTGCATATACCCATGTGAATAACATACGCGTTGGCCTGATCGGCGCAATTGCTCGGCCGGCAACTGGCATTCTCATTGCCATGTTGCTGGCGATGCTGTTGGGACTTGAGAGCCAGCAGAGAGCAATGTTGATTATCTTCGGAGCCCTTCCGCCGGCAGTCATCAATTACGTGTTTGCTGAACGTTATCGGCAGGGGCCAGATGAAGTTGCCGCCATTGTTCTGATTGGAAATATCGCAGCGGTAGTAGTTGTCCCTTTGGTCCTCGCTGCAGTGCTGTAAAAAAATCTTGGGTATTTGACCACATTGAAATGTAACGTGAACTTTAGGACATTCGTATTAAAATTGGGTCAGGGATAAAGATTCCAAGTCAAAGCAGTCAAAGTTGCCTCGTTGCTTGAGCAACCTTAAGCCAATTAATCCAAGTTTTTGTTCAGGAGTCAGCTCTTAATGGAAGCCTTTATTTGGGATAAGCGCTTTGAAACCGGAATCGACTCTGTGGATAAGCAACACCAGCTCCTGGTAGATTTGGTTAATCAGGCTGGCGACATATTGTTAGAAGGAAAGGCTGAAGAAAAAGAACTGCATGAACTGTTTGGTCAATTGTCTGACTACGCGGTTTATCATTTCAACGAGGAAGAAAGTTTGATGTCGGTGAGCCAATTGGATGCGCGCCACGTAAGCGCCCACAAGATCCAGCATGCCGAGTTCCTGAAGCAGGTTACACTGATGTGGAATAATCGCCACATTGCTAAAAATCCGGCGGCGATGCTGCACGGTTTTTTATCGTCCTGGCTGACGGTACACATTCTTGGTCAGGATCTGGAAATGGCCCGAATTCTGCAGCGGATGAGGAAGGGAGCGCAATCAGAACAGGCTTATGATGCCGAGCATTTTGATGATGATCAGCGTGTCTCACCATTACTCGATGCCCTGCAGAAACTCTACATACTGCTTTCGGTTCAAAACCGTGATCTGGCTGTTGCAAACACCAATTTGGAAGACAAGGTCCAGGAACGGACGCGTGAACTAAAGGAAGCCAGCCTACTGTTACTGGCTAACGAGAAGCATGCTTCTCTTGGCCGGATGGTGGCAGGTTTTGCACATGAAATTAACACGCCGGTGGGGATCGCACTGGGAGCGATCTCCGAGTCCGAGGAAGTCATCAAGAAACTGCGGGAAATGCTCAATCAGGATGAGGTTAGCGAGGAAGATTTTCTTGCCTTGATTAACACGCTGGGACAGGCAGGCAAACTGGCGCTATCGAATCTGACGCGAGCTTCCAATTTGGTCAAGAGTTTTAAACGTACCTCAATCGATCAGGCTTCTGAACACTTGTGTGTATTTAACATGCAACAGTTGATTAACGATGTTTTGGCAACCGTATCCAATCAGTTCAAGCGCACTACAATAAAAATTAAGGTTGATTGCCCGGCAGAGATCTTTATAACCGGGGCTCCAGGGCTATTTGAGCAACTGCTAACTAATTTATTATTAAACAGCTTAATGCACGCTTTTGACCCCGGTGCGCAATCCGGAAATATAACGATTAGTGTTGCTCAGTTGCCAAATGAAACAATCGAACTGACATTCGCTGATGATGGCAAGGGCATGGCACCCGAAGTGGTCGAAAGAGCGTTTGAACCGTTCTTCACTACGGCCCGCAACCAAGGGGGTTCTGGTCTGGGTTTGTATGTCTGCTACAGTGTAGTGACAACTCAGCTTGGCGGCACGATCATGCTGCAGAGCGTGCCGGGCGAGGGTTGCAGTTTTACAATTATTTTTCCCTCAAAAGTAAAATCTTAATCTTAAGAGTACATCATGAAACTTGTCCGTAATCGAAACAAGCCCGAGCAACGATCCAGCGAACCGCACGAAGCACCGCGTCATTTATGGAAGCTCTTGGTGGTGGATGACGAACCAGATGTGCTTGAGGTAACCCGGCTTAATCTTCGAAGCTTCAGGTTTGATGAGCGTGACCTCGAAATACTGGAAGCGAGTTCAGGCCAGGAGGCCCGCGAAATATTGGCCCGAGAGAAAAACATCGCTGTCGCATTGATTGACGTGGTGATGGAAACCGATGATGCCGGCCTTAAATTGGTAAAACACATTCGCGAGGAACTTAATAATCAGATGATCCGCCTGGTCATTCGGACCGGCCAGCCAGGCATGGCGCCGGAGCGATTTGTGATCGAAAATTACGACATCGATGATTATCGTGATAAGTCCGACCTTACCTCCACGCGGCTCTTTACAACGGTACGTTCTGCTATCAAGGCCTACCGTGACCTTAGGGCTATTGATCTCAACCGACGCGGGTTGGAACGTGTGCTGGAAGCTGTACCTGAGATCTATCACATTGCCAACCTTTCACTGCAAAAGTTCTTCGAAGGTGTGTTGACCCAGATTGTAGGACTGTGCAACCTGAGCGAAGGCAGTTTCATTTCGACTATTCCCGGAATGATCGCCACGATCGAAGGCAAAGACATCGTGGTGCAGGCAGCCACTAGTGATGGTATTGATCCAGACCGTATGCAGATGATTCATGAAAGTTGTGTGGGGATACTTCAAAGCGGCAAAGCACCTGAAGCCCTTCGCAAGGACGCCTATGTTGCAGCACTAACCATTGAACAGAAACCGGTCGGATTTATCTACATCGAACCGACTCGTGACATGACCGATTCAGATCGCCATCTGATACAAATAGCGGCTAATCAGTGTTCCAGTGCACTGGAAAACATGCGACTGCACTGCGACCTGGCTGATGCCTACGATAATGCGATTAAAATGCTGGCGCAAGTCGCCGAATTCAAGGATAAGACTACCGGTGATCACATTCGGCGGATCGAAGACTATACCCGACTGGTGGCGTTAGAGATGGGGGTGGCCGAGGAGGTCGCGTTGCTGTTTGGCAAAGCCAGTCGATTGCATGATATCGGTAAGGTCGGCATCCCTGAAAGTATCCTGCAGAAACCCGGGAAACTGACCGACGCGGAATATGAAATCATCAAGACACATACCAAAATCGGGGCTGCCATACTTTGTCAAGATCCACATATGGAATTGGCATTCAATATCGCGCTTTATCACCATGAACGCTGGGATGGAAGTGGCTATCCTTTAGGCATCCCGGCACACATATTACCGCTTCCTACGCGCATCGTTTCTGTGCTCGATGTATTTGATGCTCTGGTTTGTTGCCGTCCCTATAAGGATGCCTGGCCAGTTGAGAAAGCAGCTGATTTGATTCGCCAAGGGTCTGGTATACAGTTCGATCCAACCGTGGTGGATGCCTTTGTCAAACTACTATCTCAAGGGAAGTTTGATTCAATCATTGATAGAACCAAAAGAACTACTACTGCCGAAGTTGGAAAAGAGTATTTTTTTGATTCTTATATTCCATACGCTGGAACTGAATAAATATTCTGGTCACATGGCGTTCTGATCATTTCGATTCTGGATTATCTGTAATCAAAACGATAAAAGCCTAGACTGACGTTCGATTCGAGTATTCTATCCAGGCTCCTTAATCTTCAGTGTTGGTCTCCGGTGTTGCCGTGATTTTGTGTATGGTCAGGTCTGCGCCTTCGAATTCACCTTCAGCATCGAGACGAATTCCGACTGCCCACTTGAGCAACCCGTACACTGCAAAGCCACCTGCTACTGCGATAACAACGCCAAGGGTAGTGCCGGCTACCTGAGAACCCAGGCTGACGCCGCCCATGCCGCCCAGTGCCTTCATTCCGAAGATGCCGGCAGCGATACCGCCCCAGGTGCCACATAGGCCGTGTAGAGGCCAAACACCAAGCACGTCATCGATTTTCCAGCGATTTTGCGTTAGCGTAAAGGCCCAAACAAATAGGGCGCCGGCAACTGCACCGGTCACTAACGCGCCTAACGGATGCATCACGTCAGAACCGGCGCAGACTGCGACTAGTCCAGCTAAGGGGCCATTGTGGACGAAGCCGGGATCATTCTTGCCAACGACAAGAGCCGCCAGGGTTCCCCCGACCAGCGCCATCAGGGAATTAAGTGCCACTAGGCCGCTGACAGCCTGTAAGGTCTGGGCTGACATGACATTAAAGCCGAACCAGCCAACCGTAAGTATCCATGCGCCCAGTGCCAAAAACGGAATGCTGGAGGGTGGAAATGCATGTAATCGACCCTCCTTGCTGTAGCGCCCGCGACGTGCACCAAGCAGAATGATCGCGCCTAGTGCAATCCAACCGCCCATGGCATGCACCACAACGGAACCTGCAAAGTCGTGGAAATTGGCGCCGAAAGTTGCCTTAAGCCAATCCTGAATACCATAATGGTTATTCCATGCGATCCCTTCATAGAAAGGATAGACCAGCCCGACCAGCAGAAAAGTGGCCCCCAGTTGCGGATTGAACTTGGCACGTTCGGCAATACCGCCTGAAACGATGGCGGGAATGGCTGCGGCAAAAGTTAGCAGAAAGAAAAATTTGACCAGTTCGTAACCGTTCTTAACCGCAAGGGTTTCTGCGCCATGAAGGAACCCTACGCCATAGGCTACGCTATAGCCGATGAAAAAATAGGCGATGGTCGAAATTGAAAAGTCCACCATGATTTTGACCAGTGCATTTACCTGATTCTTGCCGCGCACTGTGCCAAGTTCCAGAAATGCAAATCCCGCATGCATTGCCAGTACCATGATGGCACCAAGTAAAATGAATAAAACATCGCCGCCGGTCTGAGTCGCCTCCATTGTCCCTCCCCCTATCAAAACAATCCGCGATTTATAGCAAAATTCATGCCTGATTATCAAGTTTTTGTTTTTAAAAGAATTAAATTCCACATTAAAACAATTTCGCACCAATTTTGTGCGTCTTGTGGTGCATGAGATCAATATCGGTGCGCATGGGTTATTTGGCCTGATTTTCTGCTTGCCAATTTGCAGGCGTGAGAATTTCTCCAGGCATATCGCCTGACTAACTGATGCACTTGAAGTATTTATTGGGTATGGGTGTCGGTTTAAGGGTTGGGAAAGTCAAGTCTGGGTAAAGCAATATTGGGTTAAAATGGAGCTCAAGCTGATCGATCAAGAGACGTAGAATGACAGCCATCAGGTTGGAAAATGTCGTGTATGTCGAACCTGAAAATAGGGTGAAATTCTCCGCAACGCCAGTGGGCTAGCCGAGTGATGATTTTCTGATCCATCTTAATATTTAGAGGAGAACCCGATGAAAAAATTGCAAGTGACTATCATGCTGGATATGGAAGTCCCGGATAGCTGGAGTCTGGTCGATCACCCGGATGGTATTACCGTTCTGGATATTGGCGGGGGCAAGTTTCTCGACATTACCTATATCCCGATGACCACCAAGGAGGCTCAAGTCGGTGCCACCTGGTCAAATGCCGGTGAGGATGAGTTGGTTGAAGCTGTGCTTGATATGATTCAGGGAGAAGAGACTGTGATGGAAATGATCATGGTGCAATGAAATGATGGTGCAATGAAATGATCACTGGCGCCTGTTCATGAAGCCAGCATTGGATCAGTATCAGGGTGCGTCGTCGCAGGCCAGATAAATCCCGATGCCGCCAATCAGCATGGCACCGAAAGTCACGAACAGACTCATCGCTCCAGGCACGGTTTCGC
>CAIJXJ010000281.1 GCA_903824575.1 uncultured Methylobacillus sp. | reverse complement strand
GGCGGCTGGGCTGGCGTTGCGATGAACCTTGGTTTGGAAAACCCAACCGACGCGCTTGGCGCTGCCGGTGGTTATGCCGAACTGGTTAAGTACAACGCTGCTCCTGGCGGCGGTGCACTGACTGTGTTCAGCCTGTAATTGAAAGTCGAAAGACGAGTAATATTACAGAACTAACCAGTTGTTAGTTTGTCGTACAAGCACCCCGCTACGGCGGGGTGCTTTTTATCTGCAATCACAAACTAACTGGCAACGAGGTGAATTGATGTTAAGTAAAATCAGAAAAATTACGGCAGTGGCATTCGTGTGTATGCTGACTAACGCTGCATACGCTGCGGAAGAGCAGGAAATTGTATTCAACCCGGAAACGGGTCGTGGTGGTGAACCGGTAAGAGAAGAAAATCCCGGTGAGTTCCGTGTATGTGCGGACAAGGACAATTTGCCTTATTCGAATGACAAGTTCGAGGGCTTCGAAAATAAGATTGCCGAACTGATTGCGAAGGATCTCGGCAAGAAAGTAACCTACCAGTTCTGGTATGATCGCATTGGCTTTATTCGCAACACCCTGAATGCAAAACGTTGTGATGTCATCATGGGGACAGTTGCAGGCAACGACATGGTGCGTACTTCCAAGCCCTATTATCGTTCCGGTTACGTGTTTGTGTACCGCAAAGAAAGTGGCTATAACATAACCGATTGGGACTCCCCTGATTTACACAAGGGTAAAATCGGCGTGGTTGGACAGACGCCACCCAGTCGCCCGATGGAAGACAAGGGCTTGATGGATAATGCGCGTCCTTATCGCATTATGCGCGACCTGAATCTGCCACCCAGTTTCATCGTTGATGATCTGGTCAAGGGTGACATTGATATTGCCATCCTGTGGGGACCGATTGCAGGGTATTATGCAAAGAAGGCCTCCATACCACTGGTCGTGGTACCGGCTCCTGAATATGAAGCAGAGAATGTCCATGGCAAGGAATATTGGAATATTTCTGTTGGTGTGCGCAAGAAAGATAAAGACCGTATGGTCGCGATCGACGAAGTATTGCAGCGTCGCGCCAAGGATATAGAAAAAATTCTTGATGACTATGGCATTCCACATGTCCCAGTAGTTGAAGGGGACCGGGTTGACAAGAAGGTTGTCAAGGAAAAACGGGGCGACGCGATTCCAAAATTTGAATAGTGGCATAATGTTCGCACGGAACACTTTGGTCAACCGTGCGAACCCTGATTCGTTATTGGAAATATAAAGTAATTCATTGCGGCAAGCGTGAATTCAAGACTTGGTTAATATAAAACGAGGAGATGATATGTTTGGCATTAAGTTTGGAAAAATTACTTTGACAGCTTCCATGCTTGCAGTGTTTGGATTGCTGTCAGGCCAGGCCGGTGCGGCGTGTAATCTGGTGTCTACCAAGGCGGGTAATGCACCTTTGAATATCAAGTTTGTCGATGGCGACACTCCTGAGGTCAAGGAATTTTTGGAAACCTGCGTCAACCCCTATACCAAAAAGTATGCGTCAGATCCGGAAGCTGCCAAGGCTGGCAAAAAGTTGTTCGGCTATTATTCTTGCACTCAGTGTCACGGTGGTAATGCTGGTGGACAGACTGGCCCGAGCATCACGGACGATACCTGGCAATATGCGAAGCACGTGACCGATAAGGGCATGTTCGAGACCATCGCTGGTGGCAGTGATGCCGGTATGCCGACATGGCACGGACAAGTGGCGGGAAACCCTGAGCTGCTGAAAACGGATGAAATCCTGAAAATCGAGGGCTGGTTGCGCTCAATCTTTAAGGGTAGCGGACCAAAGCCATGGCTGGATGAGAAGCCACAGTAACAAATCAGTTGTGGATAGTTGATAAGCGGCCACCCTGGGTGGCCGTTTTGTTTTCAGGGAATAGAATGGACAGGTTAAAATTAGCCTAAATCACTTAAAACCGAATGAGTGACGATTAAGGAAATTCTAATGACAAAGACATCCAATCACCACGTTGTGATCGTTGGGGGCGGTGCCGGTGGCCTTGAACTGGCCACCCGCTTGGGAGACAAATTGGGCCGTAAAGGCCTCGCCATGATCACGCTGGTTGACAAGGCATCAACGCACCTGTGGAAGCCATTGTTGCACGAGGTTGCGGCAGGTAGCATGGATCTTGATCAACATGAGCTGGAATACATGGCGCAGGCACGCTGGCATCATTTCAAGTATCGCCGTGGCGCGATGGAAGGACTCAGTCGCGTCATGAAGGAAATATATCTTTCCCCGGTCTATGACGAGGATGGATTGCAATTGATACCGCGTCGTTCGCTCAAATATGACACCTTGATCATCGCCGTGGGCAGCGTGTCTAATGACTTTGGCGTGCCGGGAGTGAAAGAGCATTGCATTGCCCTCGACACACAGGCGGATGCATCAACATTTCACCGGCGTCTGATCAACTCCTGTATCCGGGCGCAAACGCAGGAGTGGAGTATCAGTCCAGGTCAGTTAAACGTTGCCATAATCGGGGCAGGCGCTACCGGGGTGGAACTGGCAGCAGAATTGCACAATACGACTCGCGAGTTGACAGCCTATGGGCTGGATCGGATCGATCCGGATCGAGATGTGAAGATTAGTGTCATTGAAGCCGCGTCACGTATCCTGCCAGGATTGCCAGAGCATATTTCACTGGCGGCGCAAAAGGAATTGCAAGCCCTCAATGTAGAACTGCGGCTGGGTGAGCGCGTCACCAGCGTTGACAACAATGGGGTATATACGGAAGGTGGGGGCAAGATACCGGCGCGACTGGTGGTCTGGGCGGCGGGAATCAAGGCGCCGGATTTTCTTAAGGACATCAATGGGCTTGAGACTAATTGGTCCAATCAATTAATCGTGCGTCCCACCTTGCAGGTAACTCGCGACACGGATATCTTTGCCTTCGGGGATTGCGCGGCCTGTCCATGGCCCGAGGCAGGGGAGGGCATGCTGGTGCCGCCACGTGCACAAGCCGCTCACCAGCAGGCTAGCATGCTGGTGAAGAGCGTCATCAATCGCCTGCAAGGCAAGCCGCTACCAGTGTATCGATACAGAGACTTCGGCTCATTGGTGAATCTGGGCAAGTATTCGACTGTGGGTAGCCTGATGGGCGGATTAACCAAGGGTGATTTATTCATTCAAGGCTATGCAGCGCGCTTCATGTACAACGCATTATACAAAATGCATTTATTTGCACTGCATGGCTTTACCAAGGTCGCCATGGATACGCTGGCCAGGATTATTACCAAACGAACTGAACCGCATGTGAAATTGCATTGATGGCAACACTATTTGCCGTCAAGGTCAGAATACGGTTTCAGCCGGTTTGACGTTCGCGGTAGCTGCGGTAAATTACGCCCATGACGATGCTGACGAAAGCGCCGAATATCAACACGATCAGTTGAATAGGAACATCGTGCTTGACCATCATGGTGTAGACCGCAATCAGCAATAATATGCCGATATTTTCATTGAAGTTCTGCACCGCGATGGAATGGCCGGCCCCGATCAGGATGTGCCCCCGATGTTGCAACAGGGCGTTGAGTGGCACAACAAAATACCCGCTTAGCACGCCAATGAAAAATAGTATCCCTGCTGCGAAGCGCCAATCATGGGTGAGTACCATGATCATGACCAGAATTCCCATCAATATGCCAGCGGGTAGCACCTTGATTGTTTCTTCCAACTTGACATAGCGCGCTGCAAAGATTGAGCCGAAGGCGACGCCAAAGGCGACCATTGCAGTCAGTTGAGTAGCACGGTCCAGACCGAAATTGAGTGCGTTGGCTGCCCAGGCAATGATGACCAGCCTCAGAGTGGCACCGGCTCCCCAGAACAGCGTGGTGACCGCGAGGGAGACCTGACCTTGCGGATCTCGCCACAGGGCGGTAAACGAATGCCAGAAGTCATGCAGTGCGTATAAAGGGTTCTTCTTCGGCATGCGGTGGTCGATGGGAACTTTTGGGATGAACAGGTTGAAGCCTGCCGCAAGCAGATAGAGGCCGGTAATGACGGCAACAGAGAATTGCGGATTGATTGATGCAAGTTTTCCACCGGCAATGGCGCCGAAAATGATAGCTAATACCGTGGATCCCTCCATCCAGCCATTGGCCTTGACTAACTGTTGTGGTGGAAGGAACTCGGTCAAGATGCCGTACTTGGCTGGGGAATAGGCAGCCGCGCCAATGCCGACGATACCGTAGGCATAAAGAGGAGGCATGCCCAGCAACATTGCCATGCAGCCAATAAACTTGATGGCGTTAGCCAGAAACATGACCCGACCCTTGGGCAGGGCGTCGGCGAACGAACCGACGAATGGCGCCAGTATGATATAGGAAATGACAAAGAATTCCTGCAGCAAAGGAGTGTGCCACTGCGGGGCATGCAATTGTGCCAGCAAGGCAATGGCGGCAAACAGCAACGCATTGTCGGCGAGTGCCGAAATGAATTGCGCCGCCAGAATGATGTAAAAGCCGAGGTTCATGAGATTTTATGTCCCGTAGTGAAAATCCTGAACTACGGGGAGCACGATTCTAGCAGAGCTTAGAGGATCTCGGCTGCAAAATCAGCCAGACGCGAACGCTCACCACGCATCAGGGTGACGTGACCGTTGTGTTCCCAGCCCTTGAATCGATCGACCACGTAAGTCAGACCGGAACTGCCTTCGGTCAGATACGGGGTGTCAATCTGGGCGATATTGCCCATGCAGACCACTTTTGTCCCGGGACCGGCTCGGGTGATCAGGGTTTTCATCTGCTTTGGCGTCAGATTCTGAGCTTCGTCGATGATGAGGAATTTGTGCAGGAAAGTGCGACCGCGCATGAAGTTCAGTGATTTGATCCTGATGCGACTGCGAATGAGATCCTGCGTGGCTGCGCGACCCCACTCTCCGGCTTCTTCCTCGGTCTTGTTGAGTACGTCCAGATTGTCCTCAAGCGCACCCATCCATGGCGCCATTTTCTCTTCCTCGGTGCCGGGCAGGAAGCCAATGTCCTCACCCACAGGAACGGTGACACGGGTCATGATGATTTCACTGAAGCGCTTCATGTCAAGTGTCTGGGTCAGGGCCGAGGCCAGCGTCAGCAGGGTCTTGCCAGTGCCGGCCTGGCCGAGGAGGGTGATGAAATCCACCTCCGGATCCATCAAGAGGTTCAGGGCAAAGTTTTGTTCGCGATTCCTTGCCGTGATTCCCCAGACATTATTTTTTTGCTGGGTATAATCCTTGAGCACTTCCAGAACTGCCGTCTTGCCCGTCAGTTGTCGCACGATGGCGTGAAATGGTTTGTCAAATTCGTAATAAACAAATTGGTTGACCATGAAAGATGGGCACAATGGCCCTGTGATGCGGTAAAACATCCGGCCCGCCTCCTGCCAGGATTCCATGGCGCGACTGTGCGTGTCCCAGAAGTCGCTCGGCAGTTCCTTCATGCCGGTATAGAGCAGGTCGGTATCTTCCAGTACCTTGTCATTGAAATAGTCTTCCGCAGCGACGGCCATGGCGCGTGCCTTGATGCGGATGTTGATGTCTTTGCTGACAAGGATGACTTCGCGTTGGGGATATTTTTTCTGCAGATAGACGACGACGCCCAGAATCTGGTTGTCGGCTTTGCCGCCAGCCAACATGGGCAGGTCGACATTGACGGCCAGGGTTTGCAGGAACAGGCGGCCGCTACTGAACTTGTTGCCGTTGACGCTCAAGGGGCTTCCCTGCTCTAAGTCTGGCAGGCCACGGCCTATGATTTCCTCCAGATTACGGCTAGCCTGGCGGGCGTTGCGGGCCACTTCGGTCAGGCCCTTCTTGTTATTGTCCAGTTCCTCCAGTGTCACCATCGGCAGATAGACATCATGTTCTTCAAAGCGGAACAGGCTAGAGGGGTCGTGCATCAATACATTGGTATCGAGAACAAATAGCTTGGTCGTGACGCCGAGTTTTTTGGCCATTCTAGAAGAGGCTTTCTATAAGGTTTTTATGAAATTAAGAACGGCCTGAGCATGACCGTCAACTTTTACGCCGCGCCACTCGCAGCGAATTACTCCGCCAGCATCCACCACAAAGGTACTGCGTTCGATGCCACGTACCTGTTTACCATACATGTTCTTCATTTTTATGACGCCAAACAAATGACAGGCTAATTCCTCCGGGTCGGACAGCAATTCGAAAGGAAAGCACTGCTTGGATTTGAAGTTTTGATGGGATTTTAGGCTGTCGCGTGAGATGCCGAAGATGAAAGCATTGGTCTTGGCGAATTCAGGGTGGAGGTCGCGGAATTGCTGGCCTTCAAGCGTGCAGCCCGGGGTTGAATCCTTGGGGTAGAAATAGAGTACTAATACGTGGCCAGCGTACTGTGATGGACGAAACTTTGTGCCGCAGCTGGCTTCGATTTCGAAATCTGGAATAGACTGGTTTAACATTCACGATGAGTTCTGATCAAGATGCCTCCATTGTTGATAAAAAAGCGCGTCAAGGCAAGCACAGAAATGCAGAATAAAGATCAGCACGGAATGCGCGTGTTTTTTGCCCTGTGGCCGGAGCTAGCGGTGCGAGGGGTCAGATCGGTGCGGGAATCACAGGTCGTGCAGCGATCAAGGTGGCTGGCCGTTAACTGCGGTTCAAATCTGAGCCTGAGCCCTATTTCAAGGGAAATCTATTCCAGCCGGAACATGACCGGAACCGTGATGACAAAAGGGTGATGCCGCAGGGATTCTGGCGGCAGTGGTAATGGCGTTGCCTTTTTGGCCATTTCGAGTGCCTGTTTGTCCAGAACATCAAAG
>CAIJXJ010000280.1 GCA_903824575.1 uncultured Methylobacillus sp. | reverse complement strand
GCTGGTCAAGGGCGCAAGTTGCAAGGTCGAGGTGCCGTCATTGCTGACTGCCAGCCGATCAACCGCGACCGCCACCTGTGCTGATAGCGTCGCCACCGGCGCGTTGAAAGGCCTGACCAATGCCGATCCCTATGGCATAGTCCAGTTGAAATCAGATCCCGCTTATGTTCCCAGTTATAACGTCCCCAACTTCTATCGCATCGTCGTGCATGGCAATGCCACTCCCAGCGGCACCTATCAGGAGTATATCAAGCTGACGATAGATCCTGCCGCCAGCGCCGTCGCGAGCGAAAATGCCTTCGGTCCGTTCAGCTGGACACGCGCGCAACCCTGATTTTGATGCCATTCCAAAGGAAAAAACATGAGTAAAGCAAGTATTATCGGCGCCTACAATACCGAGTTCGGTGCCTTCGTCACCAAGGACAAGTCCACGGGTTTGCTGACCGACACCAAAACCTATTACGATATGATCATCGAAGCGGGTCGCGGTGCGATCAAGGATTCAGGGCTGGAGGCCAAAGACATAGATGCCGTTTTCGTCGGCTCCTGTTCCCCGGGTTCATTCAATAATCAGGAGCATGTGGCGCCATTGGCCGCAGAAATCGATCCAGCCTTGCGTTTCAAGCCGATGAGTCGCGCCGAATGTGCCTGCGCATCTTCGACAGTGGCGCTTTATAATGCGGTATATGGCATCGAGTCAGGTCGTTTCAAGAATATTCTGGTCATTGGCGTCGAAAAAATGAATCTGCTGCCGACCGCGCAAATGACTACCGTGTTGGCAGGTTCCTCGCATTGGCCCAGTGAAGGCTCCAAAGGCTGGTCATTCCCGATGCTGTTTGCCGCCTATGCCAAGGGTTATCAGGCGCAATACCAACTGTCGAATGCACAAATGGAACAGATGCTGTATACCGTGGGCGCGTTGTGCTACAAGAACGGCATGGAAAACCCGCTGGCGCATCAGCGCAAGGGGCCTGCCAGCGTTGCTGAAATCATGGCGCTGAATGAACTGGATGCAAAGGGTCGCTGCAAGAACATGATGATTGCCGCACCGTTGCGTCTGCATGACTGTTCACTGGTTTCCGATGGTGCCGCAGCACTGGTTGTCACCGCGACCGCCAATGTGTCAAACAAACATCGTGCCGTTGAAATTGCCGGTATCGGCCATTCCTGTGAGCGTCTGGCCGAAAATGTACGTCCCAACATGTATGAACTGATGGCAGGCAAGGATGCTGCCGCTAAAGCCTACGCAGAAGCCGGCATCAAGGCTTCCGATATCAATCTGGCCGAAGTGCATGACTGCTTCACCATCAACCAGATACTCTCCACCGAGGCGCTGGGCTTCTCTGTTGATGGTCGTGGAGGCTTTGATTACCTGGATGGGCGTTTTACCCGCGACGACAAACAGGTATCGATCAATCTGTCTGGTGGACTGAAGTCCAAGGGACATCCGGTTGGAGCGACCGGTGCTTCGATGCATGCGCTGATTTACAAGCAGATCATCGGCGAAGCCATCGGCGTGAAGGCCAGGCAGGCTGATATTGGCGTGGCATACAATGTAGGTGGCTCTTCGGTCACCAATTGCGTCACCGTGTTGCGCAAGCTTTAATTTTCCAAAACGAGAGATCATTATGAAGAATTTTAGCTACAACGACATGGACTTTACTGTCAGCAAAGTCGGTGAAGGCTGGGATATCATGAAGGGCAGGGCGCTGGTCGCCGCTGGCCTTTACGCCGGACTGTCCGAAAGCGCAGCCGTAGACCGTGCAATTAATCTGGTCAAGACCATATTTCCGGTTGGCGTGAAGGTAGTGGGTCCCGATGTGGCGCATCCGATTACGGTAGGCGACATCAAGTACTTCCCACCCGATGTGGCTCATCCCAATTTTGTCTATTGGAACAAGG
>CAIJXJ010000279.1 GCA_903824575.1 uncultured Methylobacillus sp. | reverse complement strand
GTTTATTATGAATTTGATGGCCAATTTGATCCCTGCTGCTGCGGAAATCTTCCTGCTGGTGATGGTGTGTTTTATCCTGATCGCAGACTTGATGCTGACTAAAAGCAGCAAAATTGTTACCTATATGCTGGTTCAGTTGACGCTGCTGGGTTGCTCGCTGATCACCGTCGGCACGCATCAGCCTGGTGTCGTTTATGCCTTCCACAATATGTATGTGGATGATCTGATGTCTGATGTGCTGAAGATGTTGAGCTATTTGGGTATGTCCATGGTGTTGATCTACTCTCGTCAATATCTGATGCTGCGCGGACTGTTTACCGGTGAGTTCATGGTGCTGGCTCTGTTCGCGCTGCTCGGGATGAACGTGATGATTTCCGCAAATCACTTCCTGACACTTTATCTGGGGCTGGAGTTGCTGTCTCTGAGTATGTACGCGATGGTCGCCCTGCAACGCGACTCTGCAATTGCCACGGAAGCGGCGATGAAGTATTTCGTGTTAGGTGCGTTGGCCTCTGGTCTGCTGCTGTACGGTATGTCTATGTTGTACGGTGCAACCGGTACGCTGGAACTGGGTGCGATGTCAGATGCCATTAAACATGGTGTGCACAACAAATCGCTGCTGGCCTTCGGTCTGGTGTTTATCGTTTCCGGTCTGTCGTTTAAGTTGGGTGTCGTTCCCTTCCATATGTGGGTGCCGGATGTCTACCATGGTGCGCCAACTGCCGTGACCATGCTGATTGGTTCTGTGCCTAAACTGGCTGCCTTCGCTTTCGTGATGCGCATCCTTGTTGAAGGTCTGCAACCGCTGGTTCAGGACTGGTCGGGTATGTTAATCATCCTGGCGATCTCGTCCATGGCCTTGGGGAATCTGTCAGCGATTGCCCAGACTAATATCAAGCGTATGTTTGCTTACTCGACCATCACGCACATGGGATTTTTGCTGCTTGGTGTGATCAGCGGCGGCATCGAGGGTTACGGTGCCTCGATGTTCTATGCAGTGGTTTACATGCTGATGTCGCTCGGCGCTTTCGGTATGATTATGTTGCTGTCTCGTGCAGGTTTTGAAGCGGATACCTTGGACGACTTCAAGGGGCTTAATCAGCGCAGCCCATGGTTGGCCTTTATGATGATGCTGTTGATGTTGTCGATGGCAGGTATTCCTCCGACTGTTGGTTTCTATGCCAAGTTTTCGCTGTTGAATTCCATCATTCAAACCGGTCATACCTGGCTTGCGATCGTTGCGGTATTGTTCTCGCTGATCGGTGCTTTCTATTACCTGCGCGTCATCAAGTTGATGTATTTCGATGCGCCGGAAAGCCATGCGCCTATCTCGGTGGGTTCCGATACTGGCTTGCTCATCTCCATCAACGGGCTGGGTATGTTGTTCCTGGGCCTGATGCCGGGTGCCCTGATGTCGGTTTGTGCCGTTTCGGTCCAGCAGTCACTGTTGTTGCATTAGCCTGTTAGCTAGTTGACCCCAAGCTCCCGCCTCGTGCGGGAGTTTTTCATTCTGGAGATAAAATTGGAATTGGTTGAAACCTGTGTCGAATCAAATGTCGTCTATGACGGCTGTCTGTTGCACGTGTGTCGTGACAGCGTGAGACTACCCGATGGTAAGCTGAGCGTCCGGGAATATGTGACACATCCGGGGGCTGTTGCCGTACTTGCACTACTCGATAACGGTAAGCTGATAATGGAGCGTCAGTACCGATATCCAGCACGGCAAGAGTTTATTGAGTTACCTGCCGGCAAAATTGATCATGGAGAAGATATTCTCGTCACCGGTCAGCGGGAGCTGCTGGAAGAGACCGGGTATACGGCGCGTGAGTGGGTACATTTAACCACGACCTGGCCCTGTATCGGTTATGCCGATGAACGGATCGAGTACTTTTTGGCGCGCGGGTTGACACTGCAACAACGAAATCTGGATGAGGGTGAGTGTCTTGAAGTATTCGAATTGTCGCTTGAAGAAGCGATTGATTGGATACGGCAAGGTAAAATCAACGACAGTAAAACGATCGTTGGTATCTTCTGGTTAGAGCACTATCTCAAGAATTGGTGTGATGACGCACCTAAATAGTGCAAATATGACTGAGCGTTGTTATTTACGCACTTTTTTGGTGCTTGTTGATATTAAGTATGATTATTAAGTATAAATATACTTAATAATCATATGGTTAAATTTTTGGCTCGATTCTTGCTTTTCAAGAGCGCTTTGTAATAATTGCGACAAATTTTTGTAAGATAGATGATATTGGGGATGGTATGGAAAATTTAAAAATCAATAACGATGCGCTTTTTATTTTGCTAGGCGCCATTATGGTGCTTGCAATGCACGCAGGTTTCGCCTTTCTGGAATTAGGCACGGTACGTAAGAAAAATCAGGTCAATGCGCTGGTTAAAATTATTACGGACTTTGCAGTATCGACGTTGGCTTATTTTTTCATCGGTTATATG
>CAIJXJ010000278.1 GCA_903824575.1 uncultured Methylobacillus sp. | reverse complement strand
TACAAAGGGTTGTCATCAGAATCATAGACAACACGTGCATAGTCATGAAAATGCCGCCACTCATCTTGTTTTGTTTTAAGCCTGTAATCAGCCGAAAACGGTATACCTTCGGCATGAGACTTTTTCAATTCTGCTAGAACATGCTCGACATCATCGGGATGAATCAACTTTAACCATAGGTCAGGCGTCTGAATCCATTCGTCTGGCGAATACACGGCTAGATAAATCACTTATTTCCATGTAGCCGCTGACTTTGATGAAATCTCGTACTTACTTGTTACCAAAGATTGTCCTTAGCGAATTTAAACGCGGTCCTCACCGAGGAGTAGAAAGGTGTTAAGCCACGCAAAAACTCTGGCGCTTTGTGCTTTTATTTTGTTCACTACGGGAAACAGCAAAGTATTACTGGCTGCTGAAGTTTACGACAATCTGACTCTTAAGCAGGCCATTGAAATTGCCCTCAGCAATAATTTCGAAAAGAAGATTTCCTATCAGGCTGCGGCCATCGCAGAGAGTCAATATCAGGAACCTTCAATAGCGAACTTCCATCGCGCTTCGCTTTCTTGTAATGCAACTTCGGCCTGTTTGCGTTCGGTAATATCGGAAAGTACGACCAACAAGAACCGAATACCGGCTTTATCGGAGGAAATAAATTCCAGACGCAATTCAGCATCTAATGAGGAGTGATCTTCTCTAGTGATTTGAACATCTCTACTGCTTGCTGTCTCAGTCAGGCTCTGTGTCAGTTGCGCGGCATAGTAGTAACGTTTCACATCCCTGATGACTTGCAAATTGGTACGCCTCATTTCTTCCTGCGCGATATCTTTGCCGAAGGCAGCCTGACTGATCAGGCTGCTGATTTTGCCACCAGTGTAGAGCGGATAAAGAAGCTGAAGCGAAGCGATCGTCGTGTCACGGTTAAATAGCTTAAGCGCCACTTATGCATGATTGAAGACATCTCTGATCGAAAACTGATGGAAAAGTCCATGCGACTGGCTCAATTCAGTCTGGATCATGCAGATGAGGAGGTTTTCTGGATCGACAAAAATGCAACCATTATGGATGTCAATGAATGCGCTTGCCAGAGTCTGGGCTACACCAAAGAAGAATTGCTGAAACTCTCCTTGCCAGACTTTGACATCAGTTTCCCTTTTGAGACATGGCCAGAGCATTGGCAGGAACTCAAAGAAGCAGGATCTATGCGTTTTGAATCCAAGCACAGGACACGTGAAGGAAAAGTTTACCCAGCGGAAATCATTGTTAACTTTCTTGAATACGAAGGCGATGAATACAACTGTGCTTTTGTGCGAGATATTACCGAACGCAAACAAATGGAAGATGAACTCATGCGTCAGGCGAGAATGGATTTCCTGACAGGACTTAGCAGTCGTGGTTATTTTATGGAACAGGCCGAACTGGAACTCAGCCGCGCTCTTCGTTACGACAATTCGCTTTCTATATTCATGATGGATGTTGACTTCTTTAAGCAAGTCAATGACAACCACGGCCATAAAGTTGGCGATGAGGTACTTAAAAAGCTGGCGGAAGTCTGTTGCCAAACCCTGCGTGATGTTGATATTGTCGGGCGCGTTGGCGGCGAGGAGTTTGCCATCCTCCTTCCGGAAACAGGAAGAGATGAAGCCGCTGAGGTTGCCGAGCGTTTGAGAGAGGCCATTGCAAATGCAAAGGTGCCTTTGCCGGTCGGTCTGCCGATACACTTTACTGTTTCAATTGGGGTGGCATCACTCTCCAGCAAAGAGGACAACATGGACGTACTGCTTAATCTGGCAGATAAGGCACTTTACGAGGCCAAGAACTCAGGGCGAAATAGAGTTTGTATTTCATCGGAATAAACGAAATCAAGATTCTGCAGTGGGTGATAGCGCAAGAGCTTGCAAATTCTGAATGTCGCTAAAGTCCGGCGGTCCTTTGAAATTCTTCCCGTAACCGGCCATTCGCAACCGTTCCAACACGGCGCAACCCTCATGCCATTCAATTCTGATACAGATATTTATCCGAAACGAACTGCTTGGCTTCTTGCTCCGACTTAAACCATTTCGGTGCTTCAGGGCTTGGTAACATCCCAACGATTGAACAAGCGAACCAACTGCCAGTCCTAGCTTGCTTGACGCTATAAATCGTACCTCCGGTTTTCACATGAGATCCACCCTTCTTTGATTGCTGCCAGACGTTCGGACACCCTCTCCGCCAATAAAATATATAAATCAATAAGTTATTTCACATAAAACCAGGCGCAATATCGGGCTGGTTTTGCCTTTTCTTTGCCGCATGCAACCGTCAGGTAAGCAAATTTTCCAATGCCTAAATTCCGGTGACGGCGGGTCGATTTGAATGGCTTGGCGGTGCGGGCGCGGTGGCAGAACTATTGCGCTGGATTGTGATGCACCAAATGTGCTATTTCTTCTATTTACCGTCACCCGAATTTCTACGCAGCCCATTCCGGATGTTGAGTCAAAGCGCTGATCATATGACTCAAAACATGGAGCATTTGCGTCTTCATAGCCGCAGTTGGGTTGGGTAGCCAATCATTCAGAATTACCTGCCTTCGACCCAAAATATTAGCGATCAAAAACTGGGGGCTCTACGGCTGGCACCTTGGCAAGCACGGCATCAAATTTCTGACGGGTTGCACGGCGGGCGCGTTGTTCAAGGTACTTTTCGGTGGTCAGTGCCGATACTTTTTCAGAAACTGCAGACGCAATAAACTGGTTAAGGGAGATATGATCTTCCTCCGCCACCTTTCTGGCAATTTCATGTAACGAGTCCGGGAGACGGACACTAAGCGTTGTCATGTTATTTCTCCAATCTAATAAGAAAATCCCGAGGGGTCATTACTTCAATCCCAAACGTTGATGCAGGGACAAAATCCTTAAGATTCCATGTCACGATGATGGCCTCCGCCTTTACCGCCAATTCCAGAATATGATCGTCTTTAGGATCTCGCAACAAGGGTCGCCACAGATAAAAGATCTCATGCCTTTCGGAAATAAAAGAAAGATAATCGATGACAGATTCAATATCTTCAGGTGCCATGGAAACAATTTCCCGCAACAAAATTGCCTCATATTCGACCACCAATGGAGTGGATACGTTAAACGTGATTCGTTTATCACCCACCATGGACAATAACCGAAATGATGTCCCCCTTGATGATTTCAAGGCAGCAACCAGAACATTAGTATCCATAATTATCCGCATAACTGGTATTGTATGTGATACCTTAGTTTTAGCAAGAGGGGATCTCTTGCCGGGCTTAATAATGGCGAATTTACGGGAAGCACATGAGAAAGTCAGGTATCCTTATTAAGCCATAACAAAAAATAGGAACATGAAGGAATATGAAATCGACAAAGGCATGGCTCCAAAATAAGGCGCGGCTGATCTCAATGCCTTGGCTGTTTATTTTGGCATTTACACTTTTTATTGCCGGTTGCTTCAGTGATGAGCATTCGACGGTGTTTGGGTTGTCGCTGGTTCACCTTAAATTATTATCACTACCCATGGTGTTGGCGCTCATGACCGGATTTTTTCCAATAACAGCACCATTTAATACCGATGAACATGATAGTTTCTGGAAGATTACATCCCAGTCCTTCAAACTTTTCTTTGTTATGTTTGCTGTTGGCTTCCTGCTTTTTAGCTTAACTGGTCGTTAAACAAGCACAAATCAGACAGTCGGTTGCTGTCGTCAACAGCCCAAGTTTTTTTCGGCGTTGGCCACGAACGACGACTGTGTGCTGGCCAATCACCACGAAATTGCAATACCACTCTCTAGCCTAAGAACCAATGCGGCCACACTTGATTTCTGCCGCGATGATTTTCCGGTTCAATTCGATCCCCTTTCGGTATATATTATCGTCAGTTATTCGCGACATTTCTCTTGTCTTGATGCTTATTCACCCTGGCCGGGCGTCCAGCAGTTTCATATGCACCCACGCAGTGCTTTAATCATGGGATGGACCCTGTCGATGATCTTCGAGATATTCATGAAATGTCCAAAAGAACCATTTTAATTATTGACGCTAGTCAGCATTCAGCTTCTGCTGCCATTAAAGCGTTATCCCCGACGTATAGCGTGCATCACGAAACCGAGCTTGCTGCCGCACTGCATGCGGTTGAGGCGTGCGTGCCGGAGTTGGTGTTAATCAGGGCATCGACGCAGCCGCACTATGATCTGTGCCGGCAATTGCGGGATTTGGCTGGAATGGATGGCATCCCGGTCATATTCATGTCAGAAAATGGTGGCGAAGCGAATCGGCTTGCTGCCTACGAGGCCGATGGAGATGACCTGCTGACCATTCCTTTCTCCCCGGCGGAATTGAGTGGAAAAATAGTGTTGGCACTGAAGCGGGTTGATGAACGTCGCCAGCTTAAAGGTGCCTTGGCTGAAAGTTTCGCCATGGCGATGACGGCCATGTCTTCAGCGGCTGACATTGGTGCGATATTGCAGTGTCAGCGCGATTGCTTTAGTTGCAAAGATTACCCGTCACTATGCAAAGAAGCGCTTAAATATTTGTTGATGGTATCGCCTGATGCAAGCATCAGGATTAGTGGCATGCAGGGCATTTTTTCGCTTGGTGCGAGTGGCCCTTGCACTGAATTGGATGCCTCGGTACTCACCGACATGTCTGGTCGCGACAAACGAATCGTGGAATTCGGCAGCAATCTGGCCTGCGTTTACGAGCGGGTGACCATCATCTGCAGGAGTATTGACCAGACTGATGCTGAACGCTATGGGCGTCAAAGAGACAATCTTGCTACCTTTGCGGAAGGAATAGACGCCATTGTCAGCGCAATGGATAGCATGAATCAGTTGCACAATAAGAATGATGCCCTGACCTCACTGCTGCTCAGTCACAGGATCGCCATTGACCAGCATGCCATTACTTCAATTGCTGATGCTAGCGGAAAGATTACTTACGTTAATAGGAAATTTGAGGAAATTAGCGGCTACAGCCAGAAAGAGCTGATCGGGCAAGATCATCACATCGTTAATTCAGGAGTTCATCCACGCGGATTTTTCAAGGAAATGTACCAAGCGCTGGCGCTTGGCAAAGCATGGAGCGATAACATCTGTAACCGGGCCAAAGACGGTACCTTGTATTGGGTTGCTACGACAATCGTGCCTGAAATGGATGAGCACGGCAAACCCTATCAGTATGTGTCAGTCAGGACCGACATTACGGAGATCATTAACGCCCGGAATGAGCTTACGGAGCATCGGGAGAACCTTGAGTCACTAGTCGATTCACTAGTCGATATGAAGACGAAGGACCTGTTAAAAAGCGAGCAGGAGGCGAAGAAAGCGGAGGAAGTGGCTCATGCCACCTCGCTATATGCCCGCAGTTTGCTTGAGGCCAGCTTGGATCCTTTAGTCATGATCAGCACACAAGGCGAGATCACCGATGTCAATCGAGCCACCGAGCTGGTCACCGGTGTGGCGCGTGAAAATCTGATCGGCAGTGACTTTGCAGATTACTTTACCGATCCTGATAAGGCGCGCGAGGGTTATTTGCAGGTTTTCTCGCAAGGGTTCGTCACCGACTACCCGCTGGCCATTCGCCATGTAACGGGCAACGTCACGGATGTGCTTTATAACGCCAGCGTTTACCGCGATGCCGGGGGGCAGGTGATTGGCGTTTTTGCTGCGGCCCGCGATGTCACCGCGCGCAAGAAAGCCGAGGAGGGCGCGCAAGCGGCTAATCTTGCGAAATCGGCGTTTCTTGCCACCATGAGCCATGAGATCCGTACGCCCATCAACGCCGTGTTGGGATTTTCTCAACTATGTCTGACCCTGAATGATCTGCCTGCACGCGGGCGTGACTATGTCAGCAAGATTCACACTGCAGCAAGATCGCTGCTCGGCATCATCAACGATATTCTGGACTTTTCCAAGATCGAGGCTGGCAAGTTAGAGCTGGAATCTACCATTTTTAGCCTGGATAAGACCTTGACTGCATTATCCGATCTGTTCGCTACCAAGGCGCGAGATAAAGGTGTTGAACTTACCATAGGGGTCTTGCCAGGCATTCCGGATCAATTGCTTGGCGACCCATTGAGGCTAGGTCAGGTACTTACCAATCTGGTGGGCAATGCACTCAAATTTACCGATCATGGTGAAATTAGCCTGATCGTGGAACCGGTTTCCGTCGATACTAAGATCGCTACTCTGCGTTTCGTTGTGCGCGACAACGGTATAGGGATATCGTCAGAACAACAGGCAAAGTTATTCAAAGCATTTTCTCAGGCCGATAGCTCCACCACGCGTCAATATGGCGGCACTGGCTTAGGATTGACGATTAGCAAGCAACTCGTCGAGCGCATGGACGGGGAAATTCACGTAGAGAGCGAAATTGGATTGGGTTCCTGCTTCAGTTTCACCGCCCGTTTCGGACTAAGCCGGATTGAGGCTGAGAGGAACCCGGGGCATTCGTCGCTCAAAGACAAACGGGTCCTGATCGTGGATGACAATGCCGTCATGCGAAAATTGATGCTTCTGAGTTTGGGGACTTTTGGTTGCTGTGTAGAAGCCGTCGATTCCGGAGAAGCCGCTTTGGCCAGACTTCAAGAAAAAGCTGCGTTCGACCTCATTTTGCTGGATTGGCATCTGGCGAATGACAGTATGGATGGTCTGACTACTGCACATCGTATTCACTCTGGTGGGAACACGGTTCCTATCATCATGATTACGGGTGACGATCCTCAATTGGCTCGCGATAAGGCAGAATACGGTGACATTCAAGCATTTCTCGCCAAACCCGTCAGCCGGTCTGAACTCTACGACACGATGAATAACGTTCTGGCCGGTCATTATGAACAGCCCCTAGCCGTCCATCATCAGATGTCAGTCCCGAATCTGACCGGTTCACGCATTCTGCTGGTTGATGATAATGATTTCAACCGTCAGGTTGGCCGCGAACTGATTGAACTCACCGGTGCCACGGTTTCCACTGCCAACGATGGTGCTCAGGCGGTAGAGGCCGCCGCCTCTTTCAGCTACGATCTGGTCCTGATGGATTGCCAGATGCCGGTGATGGACGGTTATACTGCTGCCCGCCTGCTTCGCGAACGCTGGCCGGTTTTACCAATTCTTGCTCTGACGGCCCACGCTATGATCGAGGAAAAGGAGCGAGTGCTGGCGGCCGGCATGAACGATATTCTCAATAAGCCGATCGTGCCTGACACACTCTATGCCATGCTCACCCAGTGGTTGGCAAGAAGTCCCCGGGAAAGCGTCGTGATCAATGTTTCCCCACCGCAACTTGCCCCTAAAAATCCAGCGCTTGATGCCAGTCTGCCGGTGGCTGAAGGTTTTGATTTAAGCCTGGCGCTTGCCCGCGTGAACGGAAATCGCCCAATGCTGGAACGGTTTTTGCGTCTGTTCTATGAGCGTAATGCAAACAGCGTGTCAGAGATTGATGTCGCACTGGCACGACAGGATGAAGCAGCAGCAAGGCTGCTTGCCCATGCGCTCAAGGGGGGTGCTGGTACCATCGGTGCGATTGCATTGTCTGCCGCAGCTGCGCGACTGGAAACAGACCTCGACGAAGCTGCAAAAGGAGTCGGTGATCCCAGTCGTCTTGGCGATGACCTTGAGGCGCTGAAGGCTACTTGGGAGCAGGCAAGGGAATTTATTGCAACCTTGCTTGATGCCGCCAAACCGTAGAAATGGAAATAAAAACAGGAGAGTGATGATGGAACAACACTATGATGCAGGCTCTGATGCGGCGTCCGTTAATTCAGCACCCGGTGGTCATGTCTTGATCGTTGATGACGATCCGGTCGTGGCGGGTATGCTTGGTTTTACGCTCGCCGCCGTCGGTCACGATGTTGTCGAAATGAGTTCGGGCGAAGCTGCTCTGACCCACCTGACTCAACGCATCGATCAAAACGATCAGCTACCGGATGTCGTGTTTCTGGATATCGAGATGCCAGGCGGTATCGATGGCTATGAAACCTGCCGCCGGCTGCGTGCGATTGATGCTCTGCAGCATGTTCCGGTTATTTTTCTTTCAAGCCACGATCGACTGGAAGACCGCCTTCGTGCTTACGATGTCGGGGGGAGTGACTTCATAGCCAAACCTTTTGTGCCTGAGGAAGTGTTGCATAAAGCGGCATTGTCGGTTAGTCACAACGTTCGATTGAATACCACAGCCAACGAAAAGCGGTTTTCGTTTGACGCCGCCATGACCGCGCTTACAAGTCTTGGCGAGTCTGGCGTTACGCAGAATTTTAGCCGTGGTGCGCTTAACTGCCGCACGCAATACGCGTTAGCGTCATTGGTGATTGAGTCCATGGCGAGTTTTGGTCTCGATTGCAATGTCCAAATACGTGTGCCCGACGAAACCCTGACACTCACACCGCATGGGGCAGCCTCGCCGCTTGAGGAATCGGTGATCGAAAAATCACGGGAGATGGGTCGCATTTTCAGTTTCAATAACCGGACGATTATCAACTACGATAATGTCTCGGTTTTAATTACAAATATGCCTGTTGCAGATGACAGTCTCTGCGGGCGCATTCGCGATCATGCTGCCATTATTGCCGAGGCTGCTGAAAAGGCCGCTGATAATGTTCATCTTCGTACCGAGACAGTCAGGCGTGCCGAGGAACTGCGCATGCTTGCGGATGAGGGGCGCAATGCAGTCCAGGACGTTCGTGTGAGCTATCGCGATTTACAAATAGCAACCAGGATTGAACTCGAAAATATGACCCATGCCATCGAAGGCATGTTTATTCAATTAGGGCTGACAAACAGTCAGGAATTCACGATCAGTAACACCGTCCGCACGGCTGTCGATCAGGCGCTAACATTGCTCGATCTCGGCAGTAAACTGGACAATAAATTTGACACAATCGTTGATGGGCTGACGAAAGCCAGCGAATATACGGTTAGTCTGGAAGAAGACGCTCCGCCAACAGTAGAGCTCTGGTGATGACTGCCAACCCGGCCCTGATTCGGCAGGTAATGTTTTGGCATCTATGATTTGAGGATGTTAGTATTTCAGTATGGAGATAGAAACACCCGTCGAAACAGGGTGCAATAGTATTCATCCCCCCTTAAGCCTATCGAGGGAAAATTTGTCATGAATCATCGCTTCCCTGCAACGTTAGAGAGATTTTTTACGCCAGAATGTCAGGCATGCGAGTGAAGACCCGCATGGATACAAATCAAGCATCTTCGGAAGGTATAGCCCTATGACGTCAACAAATAGTTCTGCCTTAGAGCAGTTTCGCCAGCACTTTGCCAAAGATGCATCGGCCTCGGTGGTGGTTTTTCTGGTGGCATTGCCCCTGTGCATGGGGGTATCTATTGCATCAGGGATGCCGCCGACTGCCGGACTGATTACCGGCATTATTGGTGGTCTGGTCGTTGGTTTTCTGGCAGGCTCACCGCTTCAGGTGAGTGGTCCCGCTGCCGGGTTGACGGTGTTGGTCTGGCAACTGGTGCAGCAGTACGGCGTTGCGATGTTGGGCGTCATCGTGCTGGTCGCCGGTTTGATGCAATTGGTTGCTGGATTGCTCAAACTGGGCCAGTGGTTCCGCGCCGTTTCTCCGGCTGTCATTCATGGCATGCTGGCGGGTATCGGGCTGCTCATTCTGGCTTCGCAATTCCATGTCATGCTTGATAGCAAGCCCATTGGCAAAGGGATTGATAATCTGCTGGCGATTCCCGGCGCCCTGTTGCAGGCGGTGCAGCAGGGTGGCCGCCCACTGCAAGCGTTAGGAATCGGTTTATTAACTATTTTGATTATTGCTGGTTGGGCGAAATTTTCGCCGAAGAAGCTCAAAACGCTTCCCGGTCCATTGGTGGCGGTGCTGACAGCGGTGCTGGTGGCGGCGATATTTGATTTCAAGATCAAATATGTCTCCGATCTGGCTGACCTGGATCATGTATGGGCAGTGATTCAATTCCCAACGATAGAAAATCTGAAGCGCGCGTTTGAGCCTGCCATGCTGATCGCGGCCGCTTCTGTGGCTTTCATCGCCAGTGCTGAAACGCTACTCTGTGCCAGTGCGGTTGATCAGATGCATCAGGGGCCGCGTACTAAATATGATCAGGAACTGGCGGCACAAGGTTTCGGCAATGCATTATGTGGATTTCTGGGTGTGCTGCCGATGACGGGCGTGATCGTTCGCTCCAGCGCCAATGTTGATGCCGGTGCCAAAACCCGTACCTCGGCCATCATTCATGGCTTATGGTTGTTGGTATTTGTCTCAGTATTGTCTTTTAGCCTGAAATATATCCCCGTTGCGAGTCTTGCCGCCGTGCTGGTATTCACCGGATACAAGCTGGCTTACCCTAAAATTTTACCCAAGCTGAGTGAATTTGGTAAAAGTGAGGTCGCGATTTATGTTGCGGTCATCGTTACTATTGTTGCGACCGATCTGCTCAAGGGGGTTGTGCTGGGTTTGATCCTGTCCTTATTGAAGCTACTTTACGTGTTTTCACATCTGGATATCCGCTGGGACGAGGATTTCGTTAACAACCGCCTGCATCTGAATTTAAAAGGGGCCGCCACACTGATCCGTCTGCCGAAGCTGGCTGCCGCGCTGGATGAGGTCAGGCGGGGGGCTGAGGTGCATGTGCATTTTGATGCGCTTGACTATATCGATCATGCCTGTCTAGATCTGCTGACCAACTGGGAAAAGCAACATGAGGCAACCGGAGGCAGTCTTGTGCTGGAGTGGGAAGAGCTTTCTCATAAATATCACCAGCGTCGAACCAGTGCAAGGGCCGCAAGCTAATTAAGAATGGCGTTAATTTATAGAGTCTGCCATGGTGTGGCATTAAGTGCGCTTATGTTTACGAGGTGATGATTTGCTGTCTTAAAGGGTGCAAACAAAATGCTGACAAAAATACCTGAGTCGAAGAATTTTCTGGTTGCTGAAATCGCCCTGATGATTTCTCTGGTGACAACTACAGTGATCACTTTTCTTCATGTCTTTGATTTTAAACTGAGTGATGTACAGTCGCATGTTGCAACGGTCATCGTCGTTACAGTCAGTGTGGCAGTCATTGCATGGGCTCTGTTAGGCAGGATAGAGCGACTCAATGAGGAATTGAAATTGTTGGCGCATACTCTTGATAAAGACAAAATAGACAAAGCCGTTGAGATGGAGAGGGTCAAGGCAGAAAAGAATCTTGAAATAGAAAGGATCATCGCTGAAAAGCAGCTTGAGGTGGCGAAGGTCGAAGCGGAAAAGCAGCTTGAGGTGGCGAGGATCGAAGCGGAAAAGCGTCTGGAGGTAGCGAGGATCGAAGCAGAAAAGAAGCTTGAGGTAGAGCGGGGAAAAACTCACCAGGCCACTCTGGTAGCAAGCTATCATTACCTTAATAATGCGTTAAACGAATTCCAGATGGTTTTGTTGCAGCTTGAAACAACTGGAACTGTTAACAAGACCCTGGTGGAACAAATTAAAGCATCCATACATAAAACGGCATCTGAAATGCGAGAGTTCGGGCAATTAAAAAGCCCGACCCATGAAGATGTTCATAAGTTTATCCAAGACCGATTATGATTTCTATTTTTAAACTAACCCCCCTGATTTTCTTCTGCCTCTCAGCGCAGACGATTGATGCCATGGCTGAAAATGGCGAGCATGCAAAGTTGGTGTTTGGTGAGGACGTCGCGATTGAAGTACCGCGCAACTGGAAATTCTCTAATGACGGGATTGCCAAGTTGATTGGCTCCAAATCAGGTGCGATGATCAGGCTGGGTGCAGTTCAGGTGGCAGAGGGAAAAGACACCGAGATTGTATCAGCCAATGCCTATACCGATTTAAAACGGCCTTCCGCTACTCTGCTGTTGACTGCACGCCATTCGGGCCGTGTAAAAACTTACACCCAGGATGACATGCTTTACATCAAGGATCTTCCCGAGCACCAGCTGAAAACGGTTTTTCACTCGCCGGAAGAGTCCCTGAAAAAGGCCTATCTTGCCATGGATGGGGTCACGGAGGTCAAGGTCATGCAGGCAAGAGTGGACAGCAACATAACGACAACTTGCATGTT
Organism: uncultured Methylobacillus sp.; assembly: GCA_903824575.1. Classification (GTDB taxonomy): domain Bacteria; phylum Pseudomonadota; class Gammaproteobacteria; order Burkholderiales; family Methylophilaceae; genus CAIJXJ01. The sequence continues at coordinate 6,872 of CAIJXJ010000278.1, read as the reverse complement.
TACCGAGCATGAAGTGACTACGGCGGACCGCCTGACCTTTGTTGCAGAGACCTGGATCTGTCCCGACAGAAATAGAATTTTCAAGCTTGCAATGACCTACAACAAGGCAGAGGCCAAGCGTTTCAAGTCTATCGTCAGTGATATCTGGAATTCATTGCAAATTTATGGGGTAGTTCAACCGACAGTGCTCGGTTTTTAGATTGCCGTGGCCATGACGGCCATCATAACAACAAGGAAATCCGCATGAGCGGTCATCATCATCATCACCATGGCGGCCACGAGCATGGCCCCAATACGCATAACCTCGCCTTTGGTCTGGGGATCGCGCTCAACATCAGTTTTGTCCTGATTGAGACTTTCTACGGCTTTCAATCCCAATCGCTCGCCCTGCTGGCGGACGCCGGCCATAATCTGAGTGATGTGCTTGGTCTGGTGCTGGCTTGGGCGGCTCTGTGGGTCGGGCGCTTGCGTCCGGATGATCGTCATACCTACGGCTGGCAACGCGCGTCCATCATGGCAGCACTGATCAATGCGCTGATCCTGCTGTTCGCCATGGGCAGCATGGCATGGGAGGCTGTGCATCGTTTCTCGTCACCCTCACCCATTGAGGGGCAGACGGTGATGCTGGTAGCCGCTGCAGGGGTGCTTGTCAACGGGGTGACTGCCTGGTTGTTTATGTCCGGCAGTCACGGTGATATCAATCTGCGCGGTGCCTTTCTGCACATGGCAGGTGATGCGCTGGTATCCTTAGGCGTTGTGATGGTAGGCGGGTTCTATCTCTGGACCGGTGCCGCCTGGCTTGACCCTGTGACCAGCCTGATCATTGCCGTGCTGGTGCTGGCGGGTACCTGGAGTCTCTTTAGCCAGTCGCTGCACCTGGCCTTTGACGGCGTTCCGCAGTCGGTGCGCCTGCCCGACGTGCGCAATCATCTCGCCACCCTGCCGGGTGTCGCTGAGGTGCATGATTTGCACGTCTGGGCGATGAGTAGCACCGAAACAGCACTGACCGCGCATCTGGTGATGCCGTCAGGTCATCCAGGAGATGCATTCATCGCCGGGGTCGCGGAAACCTTACACGACGAATTCGATATCGAGCACGCCACACTGCAGATCGAAATTGGGGACAGCGATCAAGCCTGTCGCTTAGTTTCACACGCCAGTTAAAGACTCAAGGTACAAGACTCAAGTTACCTTTTCCCTTGAATCTTGTCACTTGGATCAGCCTTCCAGTTTTTGCCCGTGCTCTCGCGTGGCGTGGAACTGCACTTTTGGCCATCGTTCCATGGTTAAACTGAGGTTGACGTGATTGTCGGCCAGGTAAACCAGATTGCCGTCGACGTCGCGAGCCAGACGCCCCTGATTTGAATTGACGAACTCGTTCAGGTGCGCGTTGTTGTCACAGGTGACCCAACGCGCTGTGTGGATGCCAGCGCGCTCGAACAGGGCATCGACGCCATATTCAGATTTCAGTCGATGTTCCACCACTTCGAATTGCAACTGGCCGACCGCGCCGAGCAGGGCGGAGGTGTCTGCCAGCGGCTCGAATACCTGAACTGCACCCTCTTCACCCAGTTGGCGCAGGCCTTTCTGTAATTGCTTGGCTTTCAGCGGATCGCGCAGGCGGGCGCGGCTGAAGAGTTCGGGGGCGAAGTAGGGAATGCCCTTGAAGGTTAGCGCCTCACCTTCGGTCAGCACGTCGCCGATCTGCAGGTTGCCGTGGTTGTGGATGCCGATGATGTCGCCGGCGAAAGCCTCTTCCATGCGTGCACGCTCGTTGGCCATGAAGGTAACGGCATTGGCCAGCTTCATTTCCTTACCGGTGCGTCTGTGCTTGACCTTCATGCCGGGTGTGTATTGGCCGGAGCAGACACGAAAGAAGGCGATGCGGTCGCGGTGATTCGGGTCCATGTTGGCCTGAATCTTGAACACGAAACCGCTGAAAGCAGGTTCGTCAGGCGCTACATTCCGCGTTTCGCCACGGCTGGTTTCCGCTTCTCGCGGGGCCGGAGGGGGTGCCCAGTCCACCAGCGCACGCAGGATCTCGCGCACGCCGAAGTTGTTGACGCCGGAGCCGAAGAATACCGGCGTCTGCCGGCCCGCGAGGAAGGCTTCCAGACTGAAGCTGTCGCCGGCACCTGCGACCAGTTCGGTTTCGCTGCGCATCTGCGCCATTTCGCGTGCACAGGTCTGGTTCATGCCCTCGATCTGCTCACCCTTCAGCGTTTCAACTTCCTGACCGGCTTTGCCATCCCCCGGCGTGAAGCGCAGCACCTCGTCGTTTAGCAAGTGATACACTCCCTGAAAGCGTTTTCCCATGCCAATCGGCCAGGTGACGGGCGCGCAATTGATCTTCAGCACCGACTCGATCTCGTCGAGCAACTCAAGCGGATCACGCACTTCGCGGTCCATCTTGTTGACGAAGGTGATGATGGGTGTGTTGCGCAACCGGCATACTTCCAGCAGCTTGACGGTCTGCTCTTCCACGCCCTTGGCGGCGTCCACCACCATCACGGCGGCGTCCACAGCGGTCAGCACGCGGTAGGTATCTTCCGAAAAATCCTTGTGGCCGGGCGTGTCAAGCAGATTGATGACGCAGTCGTCGTAGGTGAACTGCATTACCGAACTGGCGACTGAAATGCCGCGCTGCTTTTCGATGTCCAGCCAGTCGGAGGTGGCGAACTTGCCGCTCTTTCTTGCTTTGACGGTACCTGCCATCTGGATGGCACCGCCGAACAGCAGCAGTTTTTCCGTGAGTGTGGTCTTGCCCGCATCCGGGTGCGATATGATGGCGAAAGTGCGGCGTTTTTTAACCGCTTGGGCAAGTGCTTCGTTGACGGACATGATCGGCTAATCCTGAAAAAACATATTTCTAGCCATTTAAATGGCGCTGAGATTAAAGTTAAGGTGCAAGATTCAAGCTGCCAAGCTACAAGTCTTTTGAAACGGAGCGCTGATCAAAAGTTTCATGCCTATGCATGGTTTCCATGTAGCGCAGGCGACTTCGCCTGCAGGATCGCGCGAGCGGCCTGATGACGGTGTGCAGGCGAGCCGCCTGCGCTACGTAAACGAAAAGCCGACAAGGCATTCGCCCTGCAGAACACTGAGAATGTTTCATTGCTTTTTATTGCTTGAATAGGTTCGAACGGCCGCTATTGTACCGCGTGCGGGAAGTTCACCGTGACTTTCAGGCCCGAATTTGACTCGTTGTGCGAGAAACTCAAACTGGCCCCATGCAGTTCGGCGATGCGCCGGGCGATGGAGAGACCAAGTCCGCTACCGCTGGCGTTAGTGCCGGGTGGACGGTAGAAGCGCTGAGATATTTTTTCTAGTTCATCTGGCGGAAGTCCGGGACCATTGTCGCTGACGGTTATGGATGCTTGCTCAGATGTGCTTGATACTGCAACGCGCACCATGCTGCCGGCTGGCGTGTGGTGTATGGCGTTGGCGAGCAGGTTGCGCAGCAGTACGTCAAGCAATGCCGGCAAGCCCTGAATCAGGCTATCCGGACCCTCCGCCAGTTCCAACTGGATGTTTCGATTCAGCGCGGCGGGGGCCATTTCCGCCATAATTCCGGCAGCACTATTGCGTAAAAAACAGGGCTCGAGTGTGTCGCTGATCACACGTTCCAGTCGGGCGAGAGTGAGCAGTTGTTCGATCAGATGGCTGGCTCGGTCGCAGCCTGTAATCGCGCCGTTGAGGGCGTGTGTGCGAGAGGCTTCGGTGGTGGCGCCTATCGCTACCTGAGCCTGGGCCCTGATGGCGGCGATGGGGGTACGCAGTTCATGGGCGGCATCGGCCGTGAAGCGCCGTTCGTTTTCCCGTGTCGTGGCGATCCGCAGAAACAAATGGTTGAGGCGTGCCATCAGGGGCAGGACTTCCCTCGGTGCGGCGGAGATGTCGAGTGCCGTCAGGTTGTCGGGAGCAAGTTTTGCGACCTCTGCCGTGAGTCGGGTCAATGGATGCAGGCCGTAAGTGACAGCCCACCATAGCAGTATGGCGATGAGTGGCAGAGCCAGCCACAGCGGATGCAACAGGTTGGCGGCGATGCTGCGTGCAAGTTTGTTGCGAACCTGTGATTGTTCGGCTACGTGGATCAATATGCTATGACTGTTATCCCAGGTGCTGTATACCCGCCAATGTTGTTTGTTGATCACGACATCGCTGAAGCCGCTTTGTACGGAGGTGAGGGGTTCGGTTGGCGCATTGGCAGAGCGCAGTCGCAGTCTTGTGCCGTCCTGCCATAGTTGGAATGCAACTCGCAGGGAATACTTGTGCGGCAGTTGAGTTTGTTCGGTTTCGATTTCTTCCAACTCGTGTGTGGCTTGTGCCACCAGCAGGGTAGAGGCCTGCGCCAGATGGGCATCCAGCATCTCGTTCAATTCGCGTTTTGCATCGACATAGGTAAATGCCGCAGCTGCCAGCCACGCCAGTGTGATGGCAAACATGGCCAGCATGAGGATGTGCTGTTTGAGTGAGGGTTTTCTCAGCATCGGCATCATCGGATCAGGTAGCCGACGCCGCGGATGGTGGTGATTAGTTCGGCGTAAAGTTTGCGACGCAGATGGTGGACGTGGACTTCCACCGCGTTGCTTTCCACTTCATCGCCCCAGGCATAGAGTTTTTCTTCCAGTTGGGCGCGTGACAGTACCCTACCCTGAGCCAGCATCAGTGCATGTAACAAGGAGAACTCCTTGGCTGAGAGTTCCACCGGCCGGCCTTGATGATTGACCCGGTGCGAGGCAGGGTCTAGTTCGATTTCTCCTGCGGTTAGCCAGGGTGTTGCATTGCCACCGGAACGTCGCACCAGTGCACGCAATCGCGCGGACAGTTCTCCCAGATCGAACGGCTTGATCAGGTAGTCGTCCGCCCCACAGTCCAACCCTTCAATGCGGTCATCGATGGTGTCCCGCGCGGTGAGAAGCAGGACGGGTACATCCATGCGCCGTGCGCGCAGGCGTTGTAACACCTCGATGCCGGACAGGCGTGGCAAGCCCCAGTCCAGCACCACGGCATCATAGGGCTCGGTTGACAACGCCTGATCGGCAGCCACGCCATCCCTTAGCCAGTCGATGGCGTACCCTGTCTGTTTAAGTCCGGCCTGGATGGCATCGCCTAACAAGGCATCATCTTCGACCAGCAGGATTCGCATCGTCAGACGTTCCTAGTCTTCTTCATGATGGGTGGATGAGGTGCCAATCCCTGCAGTGGAAGTGCCCGACGGCTGGTAGAGCATCAGGAAGCTGGCGATAATGATTGCCATTATGACACCCAGCCAGCCAAAATGGCGGGCAATCCCTTGATCCGCTTCGCCGGACTTGTGCCCGCTCACCATGGCGCCAACCAGATTCTCGTGGTGCAAGAGACTGCTGACCACTACGCCAGCGACATGGACGAAGACTACGGCCAGCATTGCATAGGCGAGGGTCTCATGAGGCTCCTCGAATAGTTCACCACCGGATTCCAGAACTAAGCCAACGCCACTTCCGCAGGCAAGGAGGCCCAGGCTCAGTAGCAGGAAGATCGACCAGGCACCTGCGGGGTTGTGGCCCAGATAGTGACGGGGGGTGCGCTGGTACAGAGATTTAACATAGGCCAGAGTTTCAGTTGGTGAGAACAGAAAGGATGCGAAGCGGGCATAGCGTGAGCCGACCAATCCCCAGACCAAACGGAAGGCGATCAGGCCCAACATCAGGTATCCCAGCATAAGATGCAGGTCGCGGGTACGTTCGGTTTCGCTGGTGAGAAATGCGCCGACGAACGACAGCACCAGTGCCCAGTGAAATACGCGGGTGGGAATATCCCACACCAGAATGCGTTGCGACATGATGCGCTCCCTTATTTTGGCAGATGAATATTGTGTTCGTTGAAACTGCCGTTCTCTGAGCCCGCATGGCAGGCGGCGCAGTTCGCCGGGGTTTTTACGCGCGGGTCTTTCCATAGACGGGCAGGCACTTCATCGTGTTCGCTCTGGAACCAGCGTGTCTGGGTGATGCGTAATTGCGGTTTGCCGGTCGTTTCGGGCTGGCCCCGGCTGGCGTTCTTTTCCAGAAAGGCGAGAATGTTGCCGGAAGTGGCCGCATCCAGGCTGGCGTCAGTGCCGAAGTGTTTGTCCAGGCTGCCCATCAGGGCTCGCCATGAAGCTGCAGGGAGAAGTTTGGGCGGAAACGATAGATGGCAGGAACCGCATTCCGTCCTCCATTTCGGGTTGCTGGCCGTAGCGGATTCGCTGCCGCCGGACGCGTATGCGCCGGGAATGGTCAGCATTGCGGCGATTAACAGGGCAGGGTATCTGTTCATGGTGAATTCCTATTTAATGGTCAAGAGGTAAGCCAGCACATCGCCTTTTTCCAGCGGCGTACAGGCCCGATCGACGACGTCGTTGCAATTGCGCTTGAACCATTTTTCCACCCTGGCCTGGTCGATGAAACGTTCAGCGTTGATGGCAGGGGCCATCGGCCCGATGGTCTTGTTAGTCTTGGCGTGCTTTCCCAAGGCGGCAGGATTCTGCGTGTGGCAGGTGGAGCAACTCCAGTCGTTGGCATGGGTGGATTTGAAGAATTGCTCGCCTCGGGTGGCCGAAAAGCCTTGAAATCCTGGCGTCTCCATCGCCTGCCGGCGAAAGATGTCTAGAGTCTCCTGCGGCGTTTGTGCCAGAGTAGTCATGCTGCAGATGCCAAGCATGAATGCCAGTAGAGTCTTGCGTGGGAACATATGAACCTCCTTGTGCATGGTTGATGTGTGCACAATAGAGGGTGAAACTTAAGGGAGACTTAGGGACGGGTAAGGGATAACAATCGAAGGACTGAGGACTTTGGAATGAAGGACTAAGGTAAAAAAAGAAAAAGTTAAAGGCCTCAGTCCTCAGTCCTCAG
>CAIJXJ010000277.1 GCA_903824575.1 uncultured Methylobacillus sp. | reverse complement strand
CTCATGGTCCAGCAGTATTTCACCGAGCGTGACGAGGTCTCCCGGCTCAACACCATGCAGACGGCAATCATCAGCGCCGTGAAAAATGTTGAGGAATCCATCGGCCAACAGATCAACAATTTGATCGCAGATTAAGGGGGCTGACATGATGAATCAACATAACAAACAACTACCACCGAGCATCAAAAGAACGAACTACACCAACATGGTGTTGGGCAGCGCCATCACTGGAATTGCAACAGGTGCGGCAACCCTCTGGCTGTTATGGCACGATTTGCCATGGCTTCAGGCACCAGCAGATCATCTTTCAATTCATGCTGGCTACTGGATAAAAGGCGCACTATTCCATTTGTCGCACGGTTATTTCTTCAGCAAGCCATGGCATGAATATCTGGACTATTTAGACAGGATAGCGAGCTCCGGCCACGCAAATCTCATCAGCCTGAGGGTTAATGCCGCGGCCCTCGCAGGTTCCATTGCTGCGATTTATACCGGCTGGAAACTATCAACACCAAGGGATGCATTGATCCATCTTCGGGGCAAACAATATTACCAAGGTGGTGAAGCCATACGGATTGCTAACAAGGAAAGTAAAATCGAATGCAAGCGATCAGAAAAAGGGATTCTGCTACATCCTCAAATCCCCATAAGTCTAGATCGTGAGACACGCCACATTCTGGTGATGGGTGCCATCGGCTCCGGTAAAAGCCAGGCGATCTGGCATCTCATCAACCAGGTGATTGCGCGGGGCGACCGCGCGATGATCTACGACAACAAGGGAGAATTTACCGAAGGCATTGAACACAACATTCTGTTTGCACCATGGGATGAAAGAACTTACGTCTGGGACATCGCAGGTGACTGCCGCAACAAGAACGATGCCAGAGAATTGGCTGCACGTCTGATACCAGGTAATGACAAAGATCCAATGTGGAGCAATGCCAGCCGCGCCATTCTGACCGGCATGATTGTCCATCTGCAAGCCACCAAAAAGACGGCTTGGGGCTTCCGCGAATTAGCCGACCTCATCCCGCTACCTATTAGCGACATCTGTGCGATTGTCGGGAAACACAACCCGGAAGGTTTGCGCAGCGTAACGGATGCCAGCAAAACGACACAGAGCATTCTCATCAACCTGGAAGCGTTCATGTCAGTCATTTATGATCTGGCTGACGCCTGGGGCCACCTGCCAAGAACACGCAGAGTTTCGATCAGGTCATGGCTTGAGAATAAAACTGATATCAAGCTACTTATCTTGCAAGGCAATGATGGCTGCAGGCTACTAACCAGAGCCTACATCAACAGCATGATTTCAAGCATGACCGGCATGGTTGGCGCTCCGGGATTTACCAACAGCCGGACCCGTAAAATCTGGTTGTTCCTTGACGAGTTGCCGCAGCTTGGCAAAGTCGATAATTTGGGACCGCTCATGGCTACGGGGCGTTCTAAGGGCATCAGAATCGTAATAGGCATCCAGGATATTTCATTAGTGCATGAACTCTACGGCCAGAACGGCGCAAAAGCATGGGCCTCAATGATTGGCACATCCATTTATGGCCGGGTGGCCGGGGGTGAGACTGCCGACTGGATTTCCAAACGCATCGGGAGCCGTGAGGTAGAACGGCTCAACGAAACATGGTCGTATCAAAATGGCGCGCCCACATGCAGTACTTCTTATAGCCGCGAGCAGATCCCTCTCGTTATTCCGTCCCAGCTGCAATCGGATCTGGGTGCTGGCGATGGGTACAACACCATGATACTGGACGCCTTCAGCAAGGGGGTCTATCAAGTTGATTGTCCAATCGTCACCATCACAAAGCACAGAGAAGCGTATGTGCCAGCCAAGGTTCCACAGCTTCAAATTCAACCAACAATCGAGCCCGCCACCATTGAGAACAGCCGGGAGCATACCGCTACAGCGGCACCCTCTACCGCCGACAAATCTGACCTAACCAAACGAAAGTTCAAGCGGCGTGAGGAGCAAAACCGCGATCTGCAGTTGGGTGATCGGGAGTGATGAGCATCAGCCCCATGGGGGCTGGTTCCAGCATTGAAAATTATTACTGCAATCTGGCGCGTGAGGATTATTACACCAAGGGGGGCGAGCCCCCCGGGTACTGGTACGGAAAGGGGGCAAAAGCATTGGCCCTCGGGTCTGCCGTCTCTCAAATTCAGATTCGCCAAACCATGCATGGCATGGCGCCCGATGGAAAAGCTTTGGTGCAAGGTGCGGGGGATGGACATCGTGCCGGTTGGGATTGCACATTCTCGGCGCCAAAATCGGTGTCGGTGGCTTGGGCTGTGGCTGACCTTGATACGCGTAATTCTATCGCAGCCGCACAAGCCAAATCGGTAGCGGCGGCATTGCAGTTTATTGAACGCAACGCCTGT
>CAIJXJ010000276.1 GCA_903824575.1 uncultured Methylobacillus sp. | reverse complement strand
TCGCCAGTAGCTTCGCCAACGAATAATTCGATGCCATTGGTGAAACTCAAGGTGTCGGTATTGGCGTTGATGTCCGATACGACATAACCACGGTACTGATCCAGCTCGTTAGAAAAACCATCAGAGAAAATGTTGTCGCCCTTGGAGAGCTTGCGCACCACGCGCTTGATCTCGCCGCTCTTTAATTTCTGTTCGAATTCGACGCGCGCCTCGGGCGGCTTCTTGGTGGAAATCTCAATGGACTGCAAGTACAGATAGGCATTGGTTCCAGCCAGCCCCTTCACCGAAATGCCACGCACCGCAATCTTCTTCACCAGCTTCTGGTTGTAAGCGTCCAGCGCATCCAGACGATGAATCTTGTTGTGCGTGGTCTTGTGCGTGGCCGAATAGCGCAGCACCATCAGCGCCTTGAATTCTTCCAGGGATTTCAGTGTCGCAGCCCCTTCCATTTTTTGCGGCTCGTCCAAGACCAGGATCGGACGGTTGGCGCTGATCACATCAATCGGACGGCGCGACTGGAAATCATCCAGTTCCTCATAAATGCGGCGGTTATCCGCGCCTCGCGCGGCGAACGCTTGCACGTTGATCACCATCACGTTGATACCTGCGTCTGACGCGAAACTTTCCAGATGGTGCAGCTGCTTGGAGTTGTAGATAAAGAAACGCGTCTTCTTGTGGTACGTTTCCAGAAAATGCTCGGCGGTGATCTCCAGCGACTTGGCTACCCCTTCGCGGATAGCAATGCTGGGTACCACGATAATGAACTTGCTCCAGCCGTATTGCTTGTTCAGCTCAAAGATGGTCTTGATGTAGCAGTAAGTCTTGCCGGTGCCGGTCTCCATCTCGATGTCGAGGTGTAGGCGGGATATAGCTCTGGCTATGCCCTTGTATTGAGTCGTTGCCGACATGTGCTCACGGTTACCATTGATCGTATAAAAATCAGTCAATGAACTCGATAGCGGCAAGTTCTGTTGATGTTGAACCTGAGTGATGTTCTCAAGCAGCGCAACGTCCGTCAGCTTCAAGTCGGCGTTCTTGAATCCTGAACCGTTGTCCGCAGTGCTTCCGATGGTTTGTCCCTTCTTGGCCTTGCCCGGATCGATGCGGTAACTGATGGCCTCGTTAGAGGCGGGTGGTTGCCCCTTGAGGCAGTCAACCACGGCCTGCACCGCCGCCGTTTGATATGCCTGTGTCTTGAATTTCAGTTTCATTGTCCAGCCTCCCATGCCAGTTCTGCTTCATGAATTTTTTGCCGCAATTCCTCTTTTGATGGCAGGTAGAGTTGATACTGCGAGGCGTAGATATTGCTACCTTCCGGCAAAGTTAGTTCAACCAACGCGTCATTCTTGTCGTAACACAGCAAAATGCCAATGGTGGGCAATTCTTCGGCTATTTTCACGTGGCGATCAAAATAATTGACATACATCTGCATCTGACCCAAGTCTTGATGCGTCAGGCTGCCAATTTTCAAATCAATCACCACATAGCAACGCAGCAAGCGGTTGTAAAAAACCAGGTCGACATAAAAATGATTATCATCAAAGGTAAAACGTTTCTGGCGTGCCTCAAACAAAAAACCTTTCCCCAGCTCCAGCAAAAAATGCTCAAGCTTGTCGATGATGGCAATTTCCAGCTGATGCTCTGAATACGCTGGGTGCTCTGGCAAATCCAGAAACTCCAGCACATAGGGGTTTTTGATGATGTCAGCGGGCTTTGCGATCAGTTGCCCAACTTGGGCTAAGGCTTTCACTTCATCCTTGTTACGGCTTAGAGACAAACGCTCATAAAGAGCGCTTTCCACCTGGCGTTTCATCTCGCGCACACTCCAACTTCCCTGTATTGCTTCCAGTTCGTAAAAGCGGCGTTCTTCGTGACGACTTACGCCTAACAGCACCACATAATGCGACCAACCCAGACGAAAATGAGCGAGCAGGGCATTCAACGCTTGTTCAGTCAATGTCTGTAGTGCCAGTGCTGTGTCAGATTCGGCAGACACTGTCTGCCGAATGTCCCCAAAGCGCTCATAAAACAAACGATATTGATCAAGCGAGCGTCTGGAAAATCCCCGTCCCAACTTGGCTGTGAGCGCTTGTGCAAGGTTTTCAGTCAACCGCTTTCCGTACAGTTCAGAACGCTTGGACTGACCTTTTTCAAATTCCGACACATACCAACCAAACAACCAGTTGCGTGCCACCAGCGCCGTATCTACCGAGCGTGCGGCTTGTTGTTGCAGTGTGCTGTGGGTGGTAATCAGCGTTCCAAGTAAGCGCAAAAATTCACTATCTTGTTTTAAGAGGGCACTCATGTCAGTCGCCTCGACATGTGTCCCATAGCCTGCAGAAAAAATTCAATCTGTGGGCTGGTGTACTTCATGGCGGCCACATTGGCAGGCGGCTGGCACTTGAAGCAATCGACAACTGTCTGCACCGCTGTCGTCTGATAGGTTTGATTCTTAAATTTTAATTTCATTTTTCTCTGCAATCTCTCTGCGTTTTCTCTGCAACGATCTGTTTATTCCTTGCAATTTTGTGGAGCCTGCAGACTCCACAAATAGGTTTGTGG
>CAIJXJ010000275.1 GCA_903824575.1 uncultured Methylobacillus sp. | reverse complement strand
TGGTTGGCATACACAGGCCGTCGATTAAACCCCTGATGTCATGATTTCCGTCCTGATCGTCAATTACTTTTGTCACAGCCTGACGGTCCGTGCAGTTCTTAGCGTTCTGGCTGACGATCCATCATCTCAAGTCATTGTGGTTGATAACAGCGCCGATTCTTCGGAAGCCGGGAGCTTGCGTCACGCTCTGCCCCCAGGCGTCGAGTTGGTTGTTGCTCCAATAAATCTCGGATTCGGTTGCGCTTGCAATCAGGCCCTCGAACACGCCACAGGCGAATACATATTACTATTGAATCCCGATGCTTTCATCCTGCCCGGATGTCTCAAGCAACTGCTCAATACCATGCAAGCGGATTTGAGTATTGGTGCCGTGTCACCTGTCGCGCAATGGGACGAGGCTGGTGATTTCTTATTGCCGCCGGGGCAAATGCAAACGCCGGCATGGGAGTGGATGCTTGCCATTGGACAGCGTTTTTCTGTCTTTGGAAACTGGTTGTCGAAGCGCTTCAGGGCTTATGCCTGGAGCTGCTTGTCTGCCACCAGACCCGTACGCCAGCGCATGCTGTCTGCTGTGCATATGTTGCTGCGTCGTAGCGCCATTGAGAATGCTGGAGGATTGTTTGACCGCAGTTTCTTCATGTATTACGAAGATACCGATCTTTGTCGCCGTCTTGCCAAGTCAGGTTTTAAATTGGTTCTGGATCCGGCAGCCAGAGTGGTGCATGAGTGGCGGCACGACCCGGCCAAGGCAGAATATTCCGTGGCATCGCGTTGGCGTTACATGCGCAAGAATTTTACGGGTTTCATGCTGCTGGACAGGTGGCGCCAGACTTTTGAACGGCACTTTCCCCAGAGGCCGCTCCTGTTCCAGGACCTTGGTATTTGTGCGACGGCCCCAGTCTTTGATTTGCCCGACCATCAGAACGGGCGCTGGTTGCTCGAACTCAGTCCCAGTCCGTTGCTGATTCCTGCAGCCTTCTACCGTGCAACAGTGGCTCCCGTCCGAATCCCAGCAACAGTTTGGGGCTTGCTGGGGCCTGCACGTTACTGGGCGAGGGTGACGCATCCGGATGGACGGGAGAGTGGCTATGTCTGGAAAATTCCGCAATCGGTAGCAAATCCTGAACGAATGACCCCGCAACCCGTTGCAGACACAATGCAATCCTGGCATCTGGATTTGGCGCATCCAGCCGACGAGGCAGCGTTGTTGGGTTTGTTCCAGATGGCCTTCGGTCACGAGATGAGTCCCGAACTGTGGCGCTGGAAATATCAGGGTCTCGATCCCTTGGGGACGCTTGTGCGTCGTAATGGTGTTCCGGTTGCCTTCTACGGTGGGATGCCCCGATCCGTGCAGCTGTTTGGTGTTGCGGTAACTGCAGTGCAGATCGGCGATGTGATGGTTCTGCCGCAGGAACGTGGAATTTTGACACGTAAAGGTCCCTTTTTCCTGGCGGCGGCAAGTTTTTCCGAGCGCTTTGTCGGGCAAGGCAGGGAGCATGCGCTGGCCTTTGGGTTCCCTTCGGAAAGACATTATCGCCTCGGAGTGCATCTGGGCCTTTACGAAAAGGTTGGCGAAATTATGCGCGTCACTTGGCCACCCTTGCACGCCCGTCCGAGTTATAGAGTGACAGTGCGGCCACTTGAGCGCAAAAAGGGTGGGGCTATGGTTGAACGCCTGTGGCGTGAAATGTCGGCTGCCATGCAGGATCAGGTCATCGGCGTTCGTGACTGGGCCTATGTGCAGCGGCGCTATCTCGATCATCCAGTGACAACTTACCAAGTACACTTGATTCGTTTCCGATGGACAGGAACCCCGGTCGGCATTATCGTAATTCGCATCCTTGATGACGAAGTGGAATTGCTGGATATAATCGCACCGCCCCAACGCGTGGCTGTTTTGGTGCATTGCCTGCGGCGCTTAGCTTGCAGTTTGGGAAAGACTCAAGCCTATGCCTGGATCACCAGGCAACATGCGTCATTGATAGCTGGAGAAAGCGGTGAAATAATGCCCACCAACATCCCATTGCCCAATATCTGCTGGACGTTGGGCATTCCCGCTAGTGAACTTCAGGATCGCTGGTGGTTGATGGGAGGCGATTCCGATTCCCGTTGATCTTCGTGCGCCAGATTTATTACATAATATTCAGATTGCTGCTAATGGAAAACAAATTCATTACCTACCGGAATTTCGACCATTTTTATTTGATGATGCCAAATCTTGGCTCGAATGTAATGTGGCGGATATGTTTGATTTTGAAGATATGCGATTTATTTACGGGTGGATTTAAGGTTAAAGTCTGTCCATGAATATTGAGTGCCACGCTAGTTTATGAATCCATATATCGAGTTCTATCGCGGCGTTGCTGCACTGATGGTTATGGCTTGTCATTTTTCCCCTATCTTGTATGGAGTTGAGCGTAGCTGGCTGAATTTTCTCTGGACAGGAGTTGATTTATTTTTTGTGATCAGTGGGTTTGTGTTTGCTCCACATATTATGCATGGAAGAATTGAGCCACTCCCGTTTTTCGTTAGGCGATTCTTTCGAATTTATCCGCTTTATTTCCTTTCTGTTTGGGCATATTTCTATTTAACCCCATCAGCACCGGATAAGATCAATTACTTATTTAATCACCTCGAAATGCTGCATACGACTCATTCAAAGGAGGAAGCATTTTTTTTTAATCCTGCTTACTGGAGTTTGCCACCCGAGGTTGAGTTCTATTTTTTAATACCGATTTTAGCTGTATGGGTAAATAATTCACGGAAATTAATTCTACTTGGATTAGTTGCCCTGCTAATGCATTTCGTTCTTTTCGCCAACCTGAATTTTTCAGACTTAATGATTACAATTCTAGGTGTTCATTTACCCGGATTACTAATTGAATTCTTAATTGGAGTGCTGGCATTTCGCTATAGCCAACAGCAAATGTCAATTGCTTACTCATTGGCGCTTATGGCAATTTCATTTGGGATATTACTGTATTTAGGTC
>CAIJXJ010000274.1 GCA_903824575.1 uncultured Methylobacillus sp. | reverse complement strand
TGCAATAATGTAACCATTAGAAGTATGGATTAGTCCAAACGGACTATATATGTCGGATTGTATCTGCGTTACAGTTAGAGCCTATAAATTAATAATAAAGACTACAGCCGTTATCAGCCAGGCAATCCATGTCAGTTTGGCAAGACAATTCCGTCATCGAACTTTGATCGACTGAAATGCGACCGCACGACAAACGGTGTGATTTCGTAAAAATCTGAATGCCTGTAATTTCGACAGTTCAATCGACCTAAACAGAATCATGTGAATTTCATGTTGTTCTGTTAGATTGAACATTTATCGTACCGCTCTCTTTTAGGAGGCAAAAAATGACGAGTAATTTTCTGGATTGGCCGGGACAAGCGATTTCGCATGCTGCCAACTTTGTACGACGCAGCACCCGGAGCAGCATGAAGCTTGCCGGGCTAATCCTCATTTCATCGGCAGCAATGTCGGCACATTCTGACATCACAACTGCGGCAGCTTCAGGAAATGAATGGAGTACGGCACTCGGGACTGTTCAAGGCACGCGTTATAGCAGTTTGGCCCAGATCACCCCGCAGAATGTGAGCGGATTGTACGAAGAGCGGGTTATTCCAACCACCAGACCTGGCGGACATGAAGGTCAGCCCTTGGTCGTGAGTGTCGGCGGGAAGAAGGTCATGTTCGTGGTCACCCCCTGGCCAAACAATCTGATTGCGTTGGATATGACGGGTAAGACCCTCTGGACCTATAAACCGGGCACCAGTGAATATGCACGAGGCGTTGCCTGCTGCGATGTCGTCAACAAGGGCGCGGCCTACGCCGATGGAAAAGTCATCTACAGCCGTCTCGATGGCGTCGTTGTAGCCGTCAATGCCAGTACCGGAAAACTGGTGTGGCAAAGCAAAGTCGCCAATCCGCTAAGCGGTGAAACGCTGACGGGTGCGCCGATTGTCGCCGGCACCAAGGTCATCGTGGGCAATTCGGGCGGCGAAATGGGTATCCGTGGCTGGGTTCAGGCACTGGATCTTGCCACCGGAAAGTCCGTCTGGAAAGACTATAACACCGGACCTGACGCCGATGTCAAGATCAACGCAGCTAACAATTTTTACGCCAAGGATCGAGGCACTGACCTCGGCAGCACGACTTGGGGCCCCACCCCTATCTGGCAGCAAGGCGGCGCGACTTCATGGGGATGGTTCACTTACGATCCGGAACTCGACCTCATATTCCACGGATCGGCCAATCCAGGCGTCTGGAATCCGGACATGAGGCCAGGGGACAATAAGTGGAGCGCATCCATCTTCGCCCGTGATCCGAAAACGGGAACAACAAAATGGATCACCCAACTCGTGCCTCACGACGGATGGGATTACGATACCATGAGTGAAAGCATCGTCGTCTCCGCAGTCGTGCCGTCAGGCAAGGGCAAGGCTCTTATGCATTTCAGCAAGAATGGCTATGCCTATATGCTTGACGCAGGGACAGGCGAAATCATCAAGGCTGAACCCTTCGCCCATGTTACCTGGGCCAACGGCGTTGATTTAAATACAGGTACGCCCAAAACGATTCCTGAAATGGCGGCCCACGAAGGCATAGTAACAAACAACATCTGCCCTTCCCCGCTTGGAGGGAAGGAATTTTCGCCGGCTTCGTACTCGCCAACGACGGGATTGTTCTACGTGCCGGGCATCAATTTTTGCAGCAGTCTTCAACCACTCAAGGCCCTTTTCCTTTCGGGGACCCCGTTCATGGGTGCGGACGTCAATTTCTCCCCCGACTTTGTCAACGGGACCATGCAAAGCTTTGGTGAACTGATTGCATGGAGCCCCAGCGGATCAAAGGCCTGGTCCATCAAGGAAAATGCCCCCTTGTTCGGCGGTGTCCTATCGACGGCCGGGAACGTCGTGTTTTATGGCACGCTGGACAAGAGTTTCAAGGCCGTAGATGCAAGCAACGGAACGGTACTTGCGACATTACCACTCGAATGCGGTGTCATGAGTAACCCGATTACTTATCTCGGCGATGATGGCAAGCAACGTGTCGCGGTTTACAGCGGAATCGGCTGGTTACCCGGTGGTTTCGTCGGTGGCTCATGCCCTGCCAGTGGTGGTGAAGACAATCAAGTGCAAGGAAGTGGTGCTGTGCATATCTTCAGGGTTCCCTGATGTGACATGCCTCAATATTCACTGGACATTTAGGAGTTCAAAATCATGAGTAAATTACAGCATCAACTGAAATCAGCAGCAATTTTTTCTATGTTAATTGTCGGGTTCTTATCAAGCATCCAAAACGCAATGGCTTTAGATGCACCTGGCGAAGGTCGCAGAGCATGGCTCAAATACAACTGCTATGGTTGCCACGGCATGCGGGCCGCAGGTGGAATGGGCCCCAAATTGGCCGGTAAAGGGGAAGATGTGCTGGAGGCAGTATTTCACGGGGAAGGTGGCGGTATGCCATCGTATAACAAATATGGCATTACTAGTACCGACGCCTATAACCTCACGCGCTATCTGAATTTGATAAATTTAAAAAAGCCACCCCAAAACAATACCGGTGAGCCCTACTTCATGCACTGGTGGGAAGCCACTCCATCAAAATAAATATCACGAAGTGAACTCTGTACTACCAGCGGGGGCCTTGGCTCCCGTTTTGCGTTCTAAGTGAACGGCAGGAATAAAGCACGGGGTTGTCATTCTTCCCCTCATCAGTCAATTATAATGCAACCATTATTTGATTAAATGGGAGTGTCGAGATGAAGAGCATGATCGGTAGTTGACTGGATCATCACTTTATAATCTTGTCCGGCTTAGGGATTCCGCTAGATTAAACCTTGGCAATTCCCAACATTTCGTTGACTGAGGCAAATTCCTCAGCATGATTGGCTATGAAGTTTTGACAATCCTCATGGTAATAGCCTAACGCCTCCGCAGCTTCGACATTCGCCCAAGTGACGGTATCGGCACTCATTGTGGCGATCTGATCTGCCATAGCCACCACATCAACATAATCTGCTTCTCCCGATGGAGCGAAGTATTTCTTGTCTTTATTCCCAGAAACCACATCAACTATTTCGTCAGGGAAATTCCAGCTTTGTAAAAGTTTAACGCCAACGACAGTAGAGTGCTGACTGATTAGCTCATCCAGCATTTCCTCATTGATTTCAGAATGATGGCGATCTGCATATAGATACAGAGGTAGCGCCCCAATATCATGCACCAGCCCCGCAAGTAACGCCTGATCAGGCTTAAGTTTTTTGTGCTGCTGTGCCAGCACATAGCAACATGCAGCGATTGTCTGGCTATGTTCCCATAGCTCTTTAAGTTTGTTACTGATGAGTTGGCTGTTAGCTTGGAACAATTTAGTCAAGGTGATGGTTAACACCATACTAAACAGCATCCGATAACCCAAGCGGGGAATCGCATCATGCAAATTGCTAACAGGGCGACCTCTTGAAAATGCTGCGCTGTTGGCAGTCTTTATGACATAGAGAGAAATTGTCAGGTCGGTGGAGATTAACTGTACAAACTGCCCAACTGAGCTGTCTGGATCATTAATTAGATTACGAATCTTTAATGCCATGTCAGGCAATACTGGCAAATCCAACTTGTCAGCATGGATCGCTAGAAATACATCATCAACAATCTCAAGTTGCTCAATTGTCATTTATTGACCTCCCTATGAAACCATGTT
Source organism: uncultured Methylobacillus sp. (assembly GCA_903824575.1). Classification (GTDB taxonomy): domain Bacteria; phylum Pseudomonadota; class Gammaproteobacteria; order Burkholderiales; family Methylophilaceae; genus CAIJXJ01. The sequence continues at coordinate 1,691 of CAIJXJ010000274.1, read as the reverse complement.
TCAATTTTTATGAAGCGCGGATTATGAATGATTCTTCAGATAATTAAAATCCATACAGGGACGTTGGGAGAAATCATGCAGATCGGGCGCAGGATTGTGATGCGCTAATAGGTAGATGCACCCCATGATAGATCCGGCAAACTTAAACTTTAACGAAACTGATATTATCTTTGGTTGTTCGCTTAATTTGATACATTGCTTTATCAGCCAAGATTAGTAGATCATCAAAACTTGGCAACGTTGCTGAAACACATGTTACAACGCCAATACTAAAAGTGACATCAGTATTAAACGGTTTAATTTCATTTAGCAGTTTTTCCCGTAATCTGGAAATCGTTTTTTTAGCCTGTTCAGTGTCTGCTTGAGGGAGAAATATTGCAAATTCATCCCCCCCCAATCTGCCAAACAGATCTCCTTCACGCAAATCAGACATAATTGTAGATGCTGTTTTAACGAGTAATTGGTCACCTTTTTCATGCCCATACGTATCGTTTACTTCTTTAAAATTATCCAAATCAATAAATGCGATGGTCACTGGATGTTTGTAACGATAGGACCGAGCTAGTTCAATGATGCACCTTTCATAAAAATATCTGCGAGTGCTTGCTTTAGTTAATGAGTCCACATTTGCTAACAATTTAACTTGCATTAACAATTGCTTGAACCTGTTAACTACAAGTGCAATGACAACAAATAGAATTAGAGTCATTGCAAATTGTGCCAGCAGTAAATATTTATTTGTTGCTGCCGAAAACAGATGTTCAATGATCAGATAGTAAACTGCGGATGATAGGACTGATACCAAAACCGCAAGTAGTAGAGCCGTTTTTCTGCTTAAAAAATAAGCAGAAAATGCTATTGGAAGAATGTAGTAATGGATAAAAGGCAAAAGGTCTGTTGCATAGTCCGCCCATGCAATCAATAATGCCCATAAAATAAGAAGAGCCAAGAATATGCGATGATCAAGTCTCTCTAGCTTATTCAGCCTTTTGGCTAAAACATCAAAAAATGGTTGTTGGGACATAAAATATCAAACTGGATTTGAGCCAGCAAAACTACCTTTGTATGCTTCCACTATAACTGCTCCAAACTTCTAAGTGCAAATTCCATGATGTTTACCTTGTTATTTTTGAGTGGGTAAATGGAATGCTTTTGTCTCTAGTTGTAATGTGACGAGGATACAGTTGATCAATGCATAAACATATCAGGCAAACGCCTATTTTTATCTAAGGTTTTTACTGAGAAACGGGTGCAAGACCGAGCACTAAATATCCGCCTTCTATGCCACTTTTCTCGCAGCTCACTCTCGCTGACGCCGAAACATCTGTTCTGGCCATTCTAGACAGGATTTCGGATCAGCTAGCCCACGGTGGCCGCGTCGAGATTCGAGGATTCGGGTCGTTCAAGGTAAATGTACGACCGGCAAGGCGTGGGCGGAATCCGAAGACTGGTGAAAGAGTTGATGTTCCTGCTAAGCCGGCACCGGCCTTTAAAGCTGGGATTGAGTTACGAGCACTGGTGGATAAGGACTGAATGACCGGTTTATTGTTGGCGAGCTTCCAGTATTGTTAAGGGTTGTCGGATGCCTGCCCTCAACCACCAACCTGTCAGATGCGGCAGAAGTCACCGGGCAGGCGTCGGACAGGCCCCGAGGGAGAAAACCGCGGGCCATACCACGGGACTCAGAACTG
>CAIJXJ010000273.1 GCA_903824575.1 uncultured Methylobacillus sp. | reverse complement strand
TGCGCCTTCAACGCCAACGCCGCCGGCTCCGGGGGAGGACCCGTTCCCGGCTTGCCCGTTTGCCGCTTGAGCTAACGCCGGGCCACTGCTGCCCAGCAAGTAAAACGCAGTGGCAAACCCAAGCGCAATCGATAACGCATTGAATCGGAAAGGCGGGAATAGGTGTTTATTGTCAGAACGTGTTCTGGTGGGCATCGATGGCTCCGGCGCGACGATTTACTCGTTTAGAACCGAATCGCTGGTAGGCAATTCGACGGGAGCGCGCGGGGACCATGACCCCGAAATCAGCTCACATCACTGGGGATGTGTCTGCACAACGTAGCCGCCCAGGAAGGGACGAGTGCCGCTTGTTTGTAGCCTTGAAATATTACAAAAATACTAGTCTGACAATCCTAACCTAGCTGGGAGATATTGGTCAATGAGGAGTCTGTAGTTTTCTAGTTAAAGCAATGAGTGTTGATGCTGAATCATGCACCTGACGGGGCGATTTCAGAGACAGCGCGGCGATGGTCCGGCGCCTCTACAGTCGAGACGAAGTCGCCGAGTGGCTCAAGCGCCGCGCTCTGGGTAACCAGTCCAGCGGAGCCAGCCGCACCTTTGTCGTCACGGACGATGAACGCCAGGTCATCGGCTTCTACGCATTGGCTGTCGGAGCCGTCTCACACCAGGACGCTACCCGATCTATTCGGCAGAACATGCCGGACCCTGTACCTGTGATGGTTCTGGCCCGCCTGGCTGTCGATGGCAGAGCGCAAGGAACGAAACTGGGTGCAGCTTTACTGCAAGATGCCTTACAACGCTGCCTGCTGGTGTCACAGAACACTGGCGTGCGCGCCATGCTTGTCCACGCCCTCAATGATCAGGCCCGACAGTTTTACGAGTACTTCGGGTTCAAGGCGTCCCCCGTGCACCCAATGACCCTTATGTTGCGAATAAATCAATCGGCTGTCTGAATAGCCTCGATGGCGGTGCAGGACGGGTTCGAACGATCGACACTATGAATGCTCGCGACAGGAGTTGCTGCTGAGTGACGGGTTAGGGTCGATTTTGGCTGCTCAGTCCAATACAGTGATTGGCCGCTAGTTGTTCCTCAGCGGTCGTCGCACCGACGGGTGATGTAAACGCTCATTGGACGATTCCGACCATGGACGTCATTCAGGGGCGGATATAGTTCACTTCAGCAGACTTCGCTGCTCCCCCCAAAGCAGCGGCGTTCCTGACGCCAAATCGAACAGGGTGACGTGATCCGGGAGTGTCCCGTCCAGGATCGCCTCCACGTTATCCGGCGCAACCGTGGTGAGATTCACCATGCGACTGACGTAGGCGCGGTCCATACCCTTAAGAGACGCAACTTCCGACAAGCTTTGGGCCTGACCTGACTCCAGCATAGCCAGCCACCGATGCCCACGCGCCAGGGCTTGCTGAATTGGGGTCGGTGTTTCATCCCATCTGCGTGGCTGCATTGCCGACCCATCCGGGAGGGCAGCCTAAGAACTGGTCTGTTACATCACTTCAATTCAAAACACTGATCCTGTTCGCCGGTAGGCCGCAACTTTGACCAACGCCATGATTTCGCTCGTACCTGAATGCAACACCATATATTCAGCATTTAGTAGCAAAATGAAAAGGATAATGCAATTATTTACTTTCTGTGCGCAGAAGCGATTTCTACAACCCCAGCTTGCTGCATCAACCGAACCGATTCATTAATAAGCATGGAATTAGTCGCAGTTGCCCGTGGGTTGAAATCCGGACGGCTTCACGCATCTGATATTCACATTAAGTGGGTGAGGACGACAATCGCCACCTAGGCTTTAAACGCGGCGGTGTGGTTACGGCGGGGTCATGGCTTCTACTCCTAAGCAGGCGCCTTCCGGTCGCCCATGGAAGCAGAGAATTCACTTAGCCGACCGTCCAGATTATGCGAAGCCACTTCTCAACTCGTTATCAGGTGGAATCGCATCGTCTGAGTCGCCCGGATTCTCTTGAGACGAACCGGAGGGTTCTACTAGCAACTCTGGTTGTTGCTCAATGAAGCCGTTTATCCTTTCGCCATCAGGCTTGAAACATGAAATGTGATAAAACGTTTTCGTTGGGTCAAACCCGCTAAGAACGTGATGCACTCTGTAAGTCTCGTCAGATTGAAGTGTGTGAACTACTTCACTTTCCGTTTTAGGCTGCTTGAAAAGTGGTTGCCCAATATATGCTGGAGGCATCTCGAATGGCTTGTCGGTACGGGCGATGCGCCCTGCCTTAACGTGATCGCCTTTTCTCCGAATTACCTCGATGGTCAAGTCAAGACATAGTGCTGCGTTTTCACGATTTACGCTGTTCCCCTGCGGTGCGAATTCGCCGATCAGGGCATCCCACCCCAACTCCCGCCATTTCACCTTGATGCCCTGCAATTCGCCTGCGTGCACGAGTTCGACACGTTCGATCATCAGGTTGGCGATGCGGTGACGCTCGACCGGAAACAACTGCTCGCCGCTCATGGACGTGATCCGGGATCTGGCGCTTGAGATGAAGGGCTATGAAGCCGAAATGGGATTTACCCCGGCCGCGCGCTCTCGGATCTCGATGCCAGCGGACTCGCAAAAGGATAACGATCCCTGGTCAGAGATCGCTGGCTGAGTGAAATATCTGCGGAATTTAAACCGCCAATTTGGCTGATACCAGACGGTTAATGCTGACACCCTGTTCTGCTGCCTCGGTAGCCAGTGCACGGTGCACCAAGGAAGGCACACGAACGATGAAGCGACCGCTGTATTTCTTTTCAGCCAAGGCCTCTGGAACTGGTTCGCCAGCGGCCTGCAGGTCGGCGACCACCTCGTCGACCACGCGGCGAACGCCGGCCAATGCCTTTTCCGGTGTAGAGGCTAACCAGGACAACGAAGGGAACTCCGCGCACAACCCGACGTGCTCGTTGTCCTCTTGCGACCAGGTAACGCGATAAGTGTAGTGATTAATGTTCATGGTTTGACCCCCAGTCGTTCGATTGCCAGTAGGACCTGGCGCACCTGATATGCCTTTGCCTTGCCCTTGTCGTTTTGAATATTGACACGCGGATTTCCAGGCCATGGGGTCTTGTAAATCGCGTGACTGCTACCGTCCTGCCGGGGTTTGCCAAAGTAAGCCGCGCAGACTGTTTGCAGATCGCCATAACGCACATTGGCAGGCTCCTGACGCATCTGTGCAAGGATTTTTTCCAGTTTGTCCATTTTTGAAATGGTATCAATAGTGATATCTATTGTCAAGATCCCGACCCTCAGGGGCTTGACATCGCAACAGCGAGCCACTCCCCTTGAGAACCTATGCGGTAATCGCCCGTCAATACGCCCGGGATGCTGTGGCCGGCAAGATGCCGACCTGCAAGTGGGTGCG